>JAJZFK010000192.1:3899-15587 GCA_021805405.1 bacterium | reverse complement strand
TTTGCTGAGCGACATTGGTATGCTGGCACCATTTGGCAATGGTAATCCAGAGCCCATTTTTGTTAGTCAGGGTTGTCGGCTTCAAGATGTGCGTACCATGGGGAAGGAGAAGCAGCACCTGCGCCTCACTTTTCGTGCAGATGGCGTGAACCGCGACAACACTATTGAGGCACCTCTTTGGAACATGGGGAAGTATGAGGCGCAGTTTGCTCAGGTGGGTTCGCTAGACGTTTGTTACACCTTAGCCGAGAATGTGTTTAATGGTAACTCACGGCTGCAGATACAGGTGAAGGATTTAAGGCTGCCAGATTAGCACATTGTGTTGGCACGGGTATAATCAGGAAACAAATACTTTATGGGAGCGAACCTGGTAAATGAGTAAAACGGGCACCAACGAGGTGATTGCGGGCGGTGGATTTCACCATCTTGCGATGCGTTCATATGATTTCGATGTGACGCTCAAGTTCTATATCGAGGGCCTAGGCTTCACCAGGCGCTTTGGTTGGGGGGCCGACGAGCGAGCAACTGGCGGTAAGGACAGCCGTGCGGTCATGCTGGATACCGGTGACGGTAATTACCTGGAGGTTTTCGCCGGCGGACCCAAACGAACTGCCGACGAGCCAGAGGGCGTGCTGTTCCACTACGCTATTAGGACGAACGATTGTGTTAAGGCAATAGAGCGTGCAAGAGCAGCAGGAGCCGTCGTGACCGTTGAACCCAAAAAAGTTGACGTTGCCGGCGATGTAATGGAAGTCTTTCACATCGCGTTCTGCAAAGGGCCCGATGGAGAAGTCGTCGAGTTTTTTGAGAATTCAAACCTGTGATCGACCGAATTCCGGAAGCAATCCTTGCAGTTGTCCTTCCAACTCTGTACGGCCTGTTTGTGCTGTTTGTGCTCAACGTTATTGAGAGCCGCTTTGGAATAGGTATCCTTCATCACGATGAGAACTCGGCACCAATAGACAGTCACACTCACGATAAGCCCAATGAGAGGAAAGGTTCTTGAAGGCAGTCTCCAGCAGTTTTTGGCACCCGCTGCTTCCCGGGGTGGGTCATCCCGTTTCCGCAATTGGTGTCATCGTCCTTGGGCTCTTTATTGGTTACGTTGCCGGAATGTTTGGAGTTGGTGGAGGGTTTGTACTTACTCCATTTATGATCAACACGCTAGGTATCCCTGCGCAGATCTCGGTAGGATCGGCATTGAGCCAGAAGTGTGGTACGTCAATTTCCTCGTTCCTGAAATACCGTGCCTTGAAACGCGGTGAACCACGTATTGACCTTGTAATGATGGGTGGCAGCCTGATAGGCGTGGACGCAGGTGTGCGGATGCTGGCTTGGCTTACCGGCCTGGGCGAGTGGCACTTTGGGCAGGGTGCGCAGATGCCTGCAGTTCAGGTGGTGCTAGATATACTTTTCCTCATTATGTTGGCGGCTGTGGGGTTGTATACCCTGCGTGATGCGTTGGCGGCGCGCAAACGCCTTGTGCCTCGGGGTGATGTTACCATTCCCGGGGTGCTCGTTACGGGCATACGCATACCCCCGTTCGTCAATTTACCGCTAGTACAGCTTGAGCAGGTATCCGTGCCTATGATGGCGTATCTGGGGCTACTGCTAGGCATCGCGTCGGGGTTGATGGGTATTGGAGGCGGGGTCATTTTTACGCCTATATTGATGTATGGTTTTGGCCTCTCTGTGAGAAACTCTGCAGGTACTGGCATTCTGCTCCTTTACGTTACAGTCGCAGTGGGTACAGTTGAAGCCGCGCTGCGGGGATTCGTAAGCATCCCACTCAGTATGCTCATACTCGTGGGGTCGTCGATAGGCGCACAGCTGGGTGCATTGAGTACTCACTACTGGACCAACCGGGTACTGAGGCTTATTTTTGCCGTGCTTATCTTCATCACTCTTGGGGTGATCTGGTTGGATCTTTCGCCATTCTTTGTGCACGGTGCTACTGGAATTCCGATGCCGCAAAACTCGCAGCCGGTAAGCTATACAGCACCGTGGCTGGCAGGTTACACTGTCGTCTGCCTGGTTGCGCCTATCATCTGGGGCCTTTTAGCGCGGACGTATATCGTGAAATACATGCACGCCACAGCGGCGAACACGAACGGGTAGCGCTAATGGATGCCCAGGCAACATAGCGGGCAGTACTATTTTTTACCGGGCCAAAATCCAAAGCGCCGGGTCGACTTGGACGACTGGTCTTCCGGGCGAAAGTGAACGCGATCGGGTCGAATGATACGTCCCCATATTTCGCGACCCTTTTCCTTGTCAAATTCCAGGCCCAGGTCGCGCAGCGCCGTGTATACCTCATCGTAACGTTCCAGCATTTGGGGAAACAGAATCATACGGTGCGGTATCTGTAAATCAAGTAGTACTTCTAACGTGTCGGCCAACTCCTGCCGAACGTCGTCGCCGCTTCGGTTTTTGTTAATTCCCCGCATAAGGTCGGTTGCTCGCCGTTTCCTCGATGCAATAGTATGCTCTGGTCGACGGTATGTCACCAGTACCGAAAAGTCCTGCCGAACTGCCCTCCACACACGAATGATAGATGGATGGTAGGTGAATCGGGGATCTTTTATTACACCGTAATCCAGCGCAGCTATTGGCTCTCGCTGGGCTGCAGCTGCCGTATCGGTTGTACCCGTGGCAGCAGCATCAGCTAGGAGAGCATTGTTGATCCTTACAACTGGTGGATACTCAAGGCCCGCATCCACGGTATCATGCCAGGTACCGCCAGGATCAAATCCCAGCTCTTTGCAGAACAGCGCCAGCAGGCTGGTGCCGCTTCTGCCCGGGCCGGTTATAATCAGCATCGCGTTAATCCTCTTCCGTAAAATGTGTCATATCGTAAAGTATACATCGTACCTGCCTCAAGCCACCTTGTTACCTTGCCAGATAAGTTGCGTGCTTTTGAGCCAACCAGTACCGGATGAGCGTTGAACATGACCCCAATAAACCGGCCTTTACAGCTTTCTTGACGAACGCATGATGTGCGAAAAACTGAGAGTTATATTACAGTTGGCTTATCAAATTGCAAATATTAGCGTTATAATAAGTGTAAGGTGGTTGGAGGAGGCAAGGTCATGGCAAATTGGACAATTGAGACATGTTTGTTGCATCGTGTACTCCTACACGCGTGCCCGTCCGCGCTACCAGGCGATACAGCTCATATTCTCCGGCAGGACATTGGTGGCGGTTATGTGAGATGCGATAGGTGTGGGGATAAGTTCTTACCGCCAACAGATCCCGGTGACGCTCGGCTGATTCTTCGGCTTCAGATTCAGGAAGTGGTGGAAAGCAAGGAGAAGGTATACTATTAATATACCTGTTGCAAATGATGCGTGGAACGCGATTTTTTGCTAAGAAATGACATTTCTGGCCCAATTAGCGATTTTGCTACAGTGATTTTCGATGACCTGGAGACTTGTATTCTATGCTAACGCGGGTTAGAGCTTTCGTGGCAGAGCATGAAGCACTGTGGCAATTTGTTAAGTTTTGCGTAGTTGGAGCAACAAGTGCAGTGATTGACGGTGGCTTGTTCGCCGTTTTTCAAGTTTATTTAACCGTTCCATGGATGTTGGCACGCACCTTTTCCTTCACCGTGGCAGTTATCAATGGCTTTATCTGGAACAGAATTTGGACGTTTCAACGAAGCGGAACGGGATCTAGCCAGAGCCAGTTTGTAAAGTTTCTTGCTATCAATATTGTAGGCCTGGTGTTAAACCTGCTCATTATGAACGTTATGTTCTATGTTCAGCTTGGACACCTTCCTCATGCACACCAGCAGGACAAATTGCAGACAGCCGTGGCGTTTATAGTGGCAACCATCACAGTATCGGTGTGGAACTTCGTGGCCAACAAATACTGGACGTTCAAAAATGGAGCTCCCACAGCTAACGAACCCGCCCTATAGGCCAATGGTTAATGGCTGGTTATAACCACTATTGTAGTGCACGAAACGCAGCAAGCTGAACCCCATTTGCTGTTGTAGATTGTACGGGGAGCAGATTAAATAGCTGCAGTGTCTGCCACTGCCTCTGTGTCGTGGCCAGCCTGCAGCGCTGGTAGCTCTGCAGGCGGTAACAGGAGCTTCTCCTCATCCTGTTGACTGTCTGCTGGCAACGTGGTAGAGGACAGCAAAACAACTTTCTCCTTGCCCGTTGATGTTTCAGTTTTTGGTTGCCGCTTAGCCTTTTGGACCGTAGCTGCCAGCTGCTTCACCACCCCGCGCGACCCTGTGTATGCTTCAAGGTAAAGTTGACGAAGATGCCGACCTGTAACGTGCTCCCCGGTTAGGTAGAAAAACTGCATGGCACGACCAACAGCCTGCGTTCCAGCGTATGCAATCATGGCTCGGGGAAGGAAGCCTATTACAGGCACGATGCCTACCAGTTCGCGCGCAACCGCTCGCCAGCCAAAGGCATTACCCTGAATAGGCAGCAGATCCTTTCCGCGAGCCTTCAAATCGGTATCGAGGCCATAAATTGCAGCAAGTTTTAGCGTCATCATAACCTGGTTTTTGGTTAGCATGATCATATCGGAAAAGGCGGCTACAGGTAGCCCTATCTGTCCAAGTATGGGTACCTGCTCTGCAACGCCGGTTAGGAGAGCAAACTGTGCGTTTACTGCAGACGTCTGCGCGATAATGCGTGCAGCGGCCTGGCTACGAAACGCCGGAAACGTGCGCGCGAGCGATATGGATAGGGCTGGCTGATCGTCTAGTACGCGTGGTACTACGTTATCCCATCCGCCAATTTCTGTCACAGTGTAAACCCTGCCAGATGCTACAGGCTCGGTGCGACTGCCTTCCAGATCGAGAATCACGTCGAAAAAGCCGGGCTCTTGCGGGAAGCCAAACTCGGCTGAAATATTGTCATACTGGTGGATTTCTGCCTGCAGTGAGCCCTCATTTATTGAGCCAATCCGCTTAGCGTCGCCATCCATAGCCAGGGACGCCAGAGCAGCTGCCCTGCTCTCCACACTGCCCACCAGCGCTATTCTGAGGTGGCGCGCTGCCGCGCGCTGCACCTCAGAAACGTTTATGCTCTTAATAATCTCCCAGAAACCCTTTGGCCCTGGTATCTTTGACATGAGCTGCTCCTTAAGGCGATGTACTCATTTAAACAGGCTAGCCGACATAGGAATGTTTACCTTTACGTTTCGGTATTCTGTTTCACCAGCCAAATTACCCTCATTGTCGTCAATTTCAATAATTGACGGCATCCAGAGATTTGGTGCCACTTCCTTTGCGTTTCGGTAATACCAAATGGAGCGAAGTTTGCCATCCTGGCTAAACTCTTCGCGCTTTACTGTAATTTTGGTTTCGGGATCAATCCACACCAGCCTGTGCGAGGTGTCTAGCGACTTGTTGCGGTAGCTAACGCTGAACACGGCGCACATTTTGCCATTGAAGGGTCGGGCACCCATGAACTGCGCCTCGGTGTAGCCGAGGTAGTCCTCTGAAAGGAGCCCCATGTCTAGGAGAGTCTTTCGCTTACCCGGCGTCTTGGAAAGATCCGTTCGCACGTTAAGGCCCAGGCTCAACCGAACATCCTGAGAAGTAGAATTAACAATGTAAATTCCCGTCGCCGCACCAAATCGACCGTCGATTCGCATCATATCCGGTAGTTTGAAGCGCAGAAGCAAATCGCTGTGTGATTTCTTCATCCACTCGTAAATTAGCCCGAAATCCTTGTTAATTCGCCGGCCCGCGGCAGCGTCGTATTTTACGAGGTGCATATTGGCGCTAAAATCTACCAGGCCGTGATTTACATAAGCCTGAATGTTGGGGCTGATTGTGTCTGCACTGCTTAACTTAGGTATGGCGAACGAAATTGCTGCAAAAAAGCAGAAGCTGGCAAAACTCACAGTTTGTTTGTAGTGTGACTGCATTGCTGGTCCTTTGAATCTCGCTGGCAGCCTGCCAGCGCCTGTGCGATATTATACCCGTGCGCTTTGGTGCCGCAGCGGTAATACCTAACCACACCGGATATACCATTAGATGTGACACCCTGGAGTAAGTTTCAGGCGGTAATGCACTGTATCCAACCCTGCGGGCCAAGTACTGTTCACCTGATTACCAGGAAGTAGACGTCATGGCGCGGTTATTCGTAATACAAATAGTGTTCGAACCGGCCAATAGATATAGATCCCTGCTATCGCCCCACGGAACGGCAATGGAACGGCATAAGCGCGTTGAATGAGGTTAATATCGGGCTTGAACTGGTGGTTTCATCTTAGTTCTTGCACAGTGTAGTAAACTATCTGTGCGGGTTATCCCGGCTCCGCTGAACGGACCAGGGATTTTAATAACACCCTGGAAGGTAATTGTACATGAATATTAGCCCATTGGCTGGCAAACCGGCCCCTGCCGAAATGCTGACTAACGTTGCTAAGCTCGTAACAGCGTTTTATAGCGAGGTACCAGACGCCAATGAACCCACGCAGCGGGTTGCATTTGGTACATCTGGACATAGAGGCTCGTCATTCCATACAACTTTTAACGAGAACCACGTAGTTGCCATTACGCAGGCGATCTGCCTCTACCGAAACGCAAATGAAATTACCGGCCCGCTATTTATTGGTATCGACACCCATGCTCTTTCGGAACCTGCTTTTGCCTGTGCGATTGAGGTGCTTGCGGCCAACGGCGTAGAGGTGATGGTGTCGGCCGGTGGTGAATATACACCCACACCTGCTGTGTCCCGTGCCATTCTCATTTATAACCGTGGTCGCACTAGCGGCATTGCTGACGGCATCGTCATTACGCCTTCGCACAATCCTCCAGATGACGGCGGTTTCAAGTACAACACACCTAACGGTGGCCCCGCGGAGACGAGCGTAACAGGCTGGATTCAGAACAAGGCGAACGAAATTCTTGCCGACGACCTGCGGACGGTCAAGCGGATGCCCTACCGGCGCGCGATGCAAGCAAATACGACCCATACATTCGACTATCTCAACGAATACGTTGATGACTTAGCTAGTGTGATTGATATGGACCTGCTGCGCGATTCCCAAATTCGTATGGCGGTTGACCCTCTTGGCGGGGCTGGTGTGCGATACTGGCAGGCCATCGCAGATAGGTATAAGCTGAACCTTACTGTAGTAAATACGGTGGTGGATACCACATTTCGATTCATGACGGTGGACTGGGACGGAAGGATACGGATGGATCCCTCCTCGCCATACGCAATGCAGAGCCTGATAGGGCTAAGGGGTGGATTTGATATTGCATTCGCGTGTGATCCGGATCATGACAGGCACGGAATTGTGACCAACAGCGCCGGGCTATTACCTCCAAACCACTATCTTTCGGCTGCGATATACTACCTTTTCCAGAACCGACCAAGGTGGCCGGCCTCCTCAGCCATTGGCAAAACCGTTGTAAGCACATCGATGATCGATCATGTTGCTCACAAACTAGGGCGTGGCCTGTGCGAGGTGCCGGTAGGGTTCAAGTGGTTTGTGGAGGGCCTGCTAGACGGCTCTATTGCCTTTGGCGGCGAAGAGAGTGCAGGGGCATCTTTCCTCCGCCGCGACGGAACTGTGTGGTCTACCGATAAGGATGGCTTGATACCCGCCCTGCTTTCGGCTGAAATAACCGCACGAATGGGGAATGATCCGGGTGTCATTTATCAGGAGCTCGCCAATGAGTTTGGCGAAGCCGCTTATGAGCGTGTGGAGGCAAAAGCGACTCCGGCTCAAAAGGCGATGCTTGCCAGGCTGTCGCCGGAGAAGATCAAGTCCACGGTGCTTGCCGGTGACCAGATCGTCGGTATTCTGAGTCATGCACCTGGTAACGACAAGCCGATTGGCGGTATTAAGGTCACAACTCAAAATGGCTGGTTTGCGGCGAGACCGTCGGGTACGGAGGATATCTACAAAATATACGCGGAGAGCTTTCAGGGTGTAGATCATCTGAACCGTATACTTGCGGAGGCTCAGCAGATTGTGGACGATACACTCGCGATGGTTTAGAAATAAGTTGGTCTGGTTTATGTGTCTACTAGTCTTGCGGGTACGTAACAGCTGGCGAGTAGCGGAAGTCATGCTAACCTTCGGCAGCGTCAGCAGGATGGCAGTGCGGTTCGCTGACCATCATGGCGGTGAGATAAGTACTTAGCCACCAACTACCAGAGGAATGTTTCATGCCAATCGAAGCCGGAACTGTGAAGGACGCCGCATCGCGTCATTGTTCAGACCACCTTGCCAACGAGCGGACTTATCTTGCCTGGATACGAACCAGCATTGGCATTATGGCGTTTGGCTTCGTGGTGGAGAAGTTCGCACTTTTCATCAAGAAGCTTTCGTATGTTCTCGCGAAGTCTGGCCTCTCCAAAACGGCGGTACCTACCCACTCATCGGGATACACAGCCGTTGCGGGTATTTTTCTGGTGGGTGCAGGCGCCTTGATGGCAGTATTAGGCTTCACGCGCTTTAAACAGACGGGCCGACAGATTGATGAGGAGAACTTTACGCCGTCATATGGCCTCGATATGCTTCTGGCAGGGGCTGTGCTCGTTGTGGGGGCCTTGCTCGCTGTTTACCTACTGCACAGCATGTAGTTTAGCAAACCGTACTAAGCGGGCTGTTATCGCTTCTAACACTGTAAGTGCACAATATAGCGGCCCGCGTAATGGCAATGCCCTGTTGTGAAACGGGCAGGTGCAGTTTTTCGTCCTCTTAAAATGTAGAGAATTTAATAGACAACCAGTTGTTTAGAAACAGGAGTTATCCATGCAGGTAACAGACACGCCGGTGGTAGATGTTGGCAGAATGCACCTTACCCTCAAGCAGGTGCAACTACCGCGCGGGCTAGTCATTGACGAAGCCGTGCTGGATTTTGAGGGCATTCATGCAGTCGCTCCGGGGCGGGAGGGAGCACCCCCAACAGCCACCGTGAATGAGTCACATGTTCGAGTTATGTTTTCAGAGCCCAATGTTAACGGCCTTCTTAGCGCGAATGCTGACCAGATTCCCTTCCATGACGTCGCGGTTGTAATCTTAACAGGGAAGATACGCATACATGCTACTTACGTCAAAAGCATCCTTCGTCTACCTTTCGTTGTGGAGTGCGTCCCCAGAATTGAAAATGGGGTAAACATCCACCTCGAGTTTAAAGATGCACATATGGGCGTATCTATGCCTACATTCATCCTGGATGCTATTAGCCACGGCTTGAAGCCGATTGATCTGAATGTGCTGCCTGTTCCTGTTTTTATAGAGTCGATAGAGTGTGAACCGGGGCGTATTACTGCAACGGGTAGGGCGCGCCTTAGTTGGCCCTTAAATGGGCTTATGTCTGCTGCGACGCCGTTCACGCAGAAGACTCTGTTGCCCCTAAACGAATCGGCACATACCGGAACAAGTACTTAAGTTCACAATTGATTTTAGCGCAGCATTACTTCCTTGGTACTACTCCGCCTATTGGCAAGGCGCTAACACGGCGGAATTAGCACGGCGTACTTTTTATAAAATTCCAGAACATCAATGCTAATCAAGGTCAAATTACAGCTGTAATATTAGCCGGAAACTAGGCTAATACCAAGATTCTTACAAATAAGTGTCCTATTTTTGTAATTAAGGAATTGTTTTATCGCTCCAGGCGTACGGTGGGTATAGGTATAATTGCTGGAGCAGAGTCCTGATACTCGCTCCGCACCTGTTCGCACCAACACTGGAGACAAATTAGCAACGTGACGGTAGCGGTTCAGGTTTCGCATAATGGCGTCGTTATTTTCTTTGTTTCGCGTTATCGGACACTAAGAACTGGTGCAACCTTCTCCAATATTGGTCGTGGGCGTGGTGAATTGGATTACGGGATTTGAATTTGAGTTTTAGGCACCTCTTTCATTGCGCTTTAGTGAAAAAAAGATTTTCCTCTGTGAGGCTACAACCTCGCCATCCTAACCCGAACACGGCGATAAGGTCATGTTCTCATCGTAATTTGGTCAATTGTGGTTAGATATGCCTTAGTTATTCGGAAGCGGGCCGGACGATGTATAGCCTGCAAGCGGGCATAGATGTGCAGTTAGATATACCTTTGAAGCCGTCGTTTTGGTCCAAGTCCTCGGGATAATGAATTTGTAAGGTTGTGGGTATGAAAAGGAAACCGTAATACTAATTTTGAGGTTGGTGAGCGCGGAGCGCTACGAAGTATCACCACATTCTTTCAGGACTAAGATGTGGTGTTCACGATGAGTGACCAGTCCCACAGCAACCACCCCCTGTACTCTGTTTTGCCTACCCATGTAGAGGGTTTCGATCACCTTGTTGAGCTAGCACTAGATTTGCGTTGGTCTTGGAACCACGCCACCGACACCATATGGCGGCAACTAGACCCGGTGGTATGGGAACAGACCTGCAATCCGTGGGCGGTATTGCAAACCGTTTCGCGCGACCATATTGAGCAACTAGCTCGGTCGCCAGCGTTTCTTAAATCAGTCGATGACCTCATTCAGGTAAAGCGGAAGGGAGCAGTTGCTCCTGCGTGGTTTCAACATAAGTACCCGTCGTCTCATTTAACTTGCGTGGCTTACTTTAGCATGGAATTCATGTTGAGTGAGGCACTTCCCATCTACTCCGGTGAACTTGGCACTGTAGCCGGTGATCAACTTAAAGCCGCATGCGACCTTGGAGTTCCGCTTGTTGGTGTTGGCTTACTTTACCAGCAAGGCTATTTTCGGCAACTTATTGGAATAGAGGGCGATCAGCAGGCGATTTATCCCTACAATGACCCAGGGCAGTTGCCGATTATGCCGGTTTGCCTCCCAAACGGAGAGTGGTTGCGGCTTCAACTCGACCTTCCTGGGCACACGATCTGGCTGCGAGCGTGGTTCGTTGAAGTCGGGAAGCGGAAACTTTACCTGCTAGATAGCAATGATGCTGCAAACTACCCGCCATATCGAGGTATTACCAGTGAACTATATGGCAGTACACACGATCTGCGCTTACTGCAGGAGATTGTTCTAGGTATTGGCGGTTGGCGCGTCTTAGAGGCGATAGGCGTTCACCCAGAGGTCTGTCACCTAAACGACGGACATGCCGCATTTGCCCTAATCGAGCGTGCAGCAGCCTACATGCAAAAGACTGGTGTGCCCTTTAAAGCAGCTCTTGCTGCAACGCGGGCCGGCAACGTCTTCACCACCCACACATTGGCTCATGAAGGGTTTGACTGCTTTTCCCCCACGGTGGTCGAGCACTACATGTCGCGGTACATAACCGATAAACTTGGCATAACTCTCAATGAGTTTTTGGATATGGGGCGACCAAATTCCTCAGACGCTAATGCTGAATTCAACATGGACTACCTCGCTATGAGGACCAGCGGCGTAGTAAAGGGTGTTAACCGGCAGCAAAGCGCCGTTAGCCGTCGCCTGTTTGCGCCCCTGTTCGATAGGCGCTCTGTGGATGAGGTACCAGTAGGTTTTATCACCACTGGGGTTCACATGCCATCGTGGGACTCGGAAATTGCTGACCAGTTATGGACACAAGTTAGTGGCAAGGACAGGTGGCTCGGTGTATTAGAGACCCTGGAGAGCGATATTGGCCACATTAGCGATGCACGATTGTGGCAGTTCAGGAACACTGCAGCTACTGCGCTGATTGAATACACACGGGCTAGACTCGCACGCCAGATGGAACTCTCTGGCATGGGTACCAACGCAGTATCCAGTGTGT
>JAJZFK010000192.1:0-3889 GCA_021805405.1 bacterium | reverse complement strand
GTGTTGCGTATTCTTAGAGCTACATCGCTCACATTAGGATTTGCGCGAAGATTTACTACACACACTCGACCAAACCTGTTACTAACTAACCCGGAACGCCTACTGGCGCTTTTAACGAATCCTCGCATGCCGGTGCAGTTAATTTTGGCAGGCAAGGCTAATCCTAGTGACGTTGCCGGGCAGGAATTGATTCGTAGATGGATCCACTTTATCCGCCAAACTCCGGCGCGCCAGCACGTCGTTTTTCTTAGCGATTATGATATGCTGCTCGCGGAGCACATGGTGAAGGGCGTGGATGTGTGGCTCAACTCCCCGCAGCGGCCTTGGGAGGCTAGCGGGTATGGGGGTATGAAAGTCCTTGTAAATGGCGGTATAAACCTGTCCGAGCTAAATGGCTGGTGGGCGGAAGCATACACTTCTGATGTAGGTTGGGCGCTTGACGAGAGTTCTGATGGCAGCGACATACTAGAAACAGACGATGTCGACGCTAATGGGCTCTACGATATTCTCGAGAACGAAGTAATTCCAGAGTTTTATAACCGCAACGAGCACCTCGTACCCACAACTTGGGTAGGCCGCATGAGAAAAAGTATGGCAAGGCTGACTCCGCACTTTTCAAGCAATCGCACTGTCAGGGAATATACGAGACAGGTATACCTGAGTGCAGCATCCGCGTACCTTGCGCGCACAGCTGGTTCCGGCGCGATTGGGGTTAGAATGGCAGACTATCAAGCGGTGTTAGCTGAGAGTTGGCCGCTCATAAAATTTGGAAATGTCTCAGTCTCCACGCAAGGTAGTTCCCAGACATTTGACGTGCAAATTTTCCTGCATGGTCTTGATCCCAGCCTGGTAAAGCTTGAACTTTACGCAGAGGGAGTGATGGGCTCGGAACCGGTACAAATTGAATTGAAGCCGGTGCGCCAAACGGATCGTCGCTCTGGCGCCAGTATTTACTCGGCATCAATTTCCTCCAGTCGAGGTTCCACCGACTATACCGCTAGAATGTTGCCCAGATTTGAGGGTATGTCGTTACCATTAGAGGAGCCATTGATACTTTGGCAGCGATGATTTCGCGCAGGGCACCAGGGCCACTAGCGTATTAAACCATTTTAAATCGTGAGTAGAAGGCAAGAGGATTTACATGCGAATGTAAAAGCGCAATTACTGATAGTGGATTGATAACTTAAAGGAGGGATCTCTCATGATGGAGGAGCCATCTACCGGATTTGACCGATCACAAAGAAGTACGCTATTTTCTCAGTTACCAGTTTGGGTGCGGTTGTCGAACCTGCAGAATGGCGTGTACTTCAACAGCATTCCGTCCGCTACCTTTCGCAAACTGTATTTTCATTGCAGTTTGGAACCGAGCCAGATTGTCCATACCAGTTGCCCAGAGCTTGATGACCTAAGTGCGTTGAGACGAAAACATGAGATGCGCGACACGTGTGTGAGAGTTCATGCCGTTAGAATATCTGGTAGAAATCAACCTCAATTTCACGGTATCCCACTGCGCCATGGGGGTGGCGTTGACGATTATAATCATACCATGGAAACTTGCAAAGCCGATACGAAACGGACAGACAGGCTATTGTACTTAGACAACGACCAACTAAGCATGCTCTGCTATCTGCGCAAGAGATACCGATAGTTTATTGCTGCGAGTCGTGGATCACTCTTTACCCGCCAGTCGTCTAACTAAGGTCATGCTACCCAAGTTTGGCGTGTTTCTGCCGGGTGTAACTCCGTTTACGCGCGCCTCAACTACGTTATCAATAAGTACCGCACTGGTGCTTAGAATACGGCGTAGGAGCCTAAATATGGTGCGGTAACGTTCTGACGATTGGCAGGTATCCGATCTTACCTTGGTTAGTGGTCGTAACACCCGGAAGTGCTGTGACTATGGGGCCTGCCAATTATCAGGTATTTGGGGAACTGGTTGTCTAAAAGGTGATTGAAATGCCTGCTGTGGCAAATTCAGTTATGTTGATGGGGTGGGATTACCGTTTTGCGTCCACCCGGCCAACAGTGAAGTGATAAAGGATACGAATATGTTTACGATTCTTGTGATTGTACTAATAATCCTGATGTTTGGCGGCGGTGGCGGTTATTATGGTTACCAACGCTGGGGAACAGGTGGTGGGGTTGGAATTGTTGGAATAGTGCTCATAGTGCTGGTATGCCTGTACCTCTTTGGTGGACTGCGCCTCTAGGTAGTGTGATGATTGGCACGCAACTGGTAGAGTAACAGATGGCTGGGTCGGGACGTGACCCGTTTTACTTTCGTCCCAGCCTTTAGGACTCGAATCTACTGCTGTATCTAACCTTGAACCACTGGAGAGTGGATGTACACACTCAAGCGACCTGGAGTGGCAATCCTACCGCGGATATAGCCCTTCTAGTGCTTGCCAGTACCCTGGAAACGTCTTACCTACGCAGGCAGGATTGAGTATCGTGACGCCGGGAACCTTGAGTCCGGCGAGCCCAAAGCTCATAGCGACACGATGGTCGTTGTACGTCTCGATTTCTGCACCATGGAGACTCTCCGATGGCCAAATTTGCCAACCATCCTCGTACTCTTCAGCGCGTGCGCCCAGCTTACGAACCTCCGTTACTGCTGCACGAATGCGATCACATTCTTGCAGCCTACTGTGCGCAATGCCTCGTACCCTCGTAGGGCCGCTAGCAAATGGCGCCAGGGCCGCCAGCGTAAGACTGGTGTCGGAAATCAACGACATATCCACATCAATACCTTGCAGCAACCCATGAGCCGGCCCGGTTACGCATATGCCCTCAGCCGTCTCCTCCGTGGTACAGCCCATACTGGGAAGCACTTCGGTTGCAAACCGGATGTCGCCCTGCATTGCTGCTTTGGTTAAGCCGCTTATTGTGACAGTGCCACCCGTGAGTGCTGCTGCCGCAAAGAAATAGGAAGCGGCGGAAGCGTCGGGTTCTACATGGTAACCTGGCATGGCGGAGTACTGTTGCCCGGCAGGAATACACCAGGTGCCAGCGTTCGGGGTAACTACCTTTACGCCCCACTGCATCATCATGTCTGTTGTTATCGAGACGTAGAGGGGACGGAACTCCTCGCTCGCCCTAATGGTAATCTCCCGCCCGGCAGCGGGTGCGGCCATAAGCAAGGCACTTATAAACTGGCTACTAGCACGGGCATCAAGCAGGCACTTTCCGTTCTTCCAGCCGGTACTTTGAATGACAAACGGAGGGCAGCCATTGCCCACTTCTGCGTATGCATCAACTCCCAATTGCTGCAAGCCCTGTAGAAGTGGGCCCTGGGGCCGCTGCCTCATGCGATCTGTGCCGTCCAGGTAATACCTGCCGCTCCCCAGGGAACAGAGCGCGGCGAGAAAACGGATGGAGGTACCAGAATTGGCAAGGTTGAGCGTTGCAGTTGCTGCAGGTATGCTTCCGCTTTGGCCCTCTATGGTTATGGTATCTCCGTTAGCGTTTGTTTCAATGTGATAGCCCAGTGTTCCAAGCGCCTCGGTCATGACTTGCGTGTCCTCACTTGCGAGGGCACCAGTGATAGTGGACGTTCCATTTGCCAGGGCCGCCAATATCATCGCGCGATTGGTTATAGATTTGGATCCAGGTACGCGTACTAAAGAATTGATGGGACCATTCCGCGGAACAACATGATACGAACTCATGCCAGTTCATCCACGTCACGCGAAAGGGGCTCTGCCAGGCTGCGCATGCCCTTATCGGTTATAACATAATCATTTTCCAGTCTTAGGCCTATGCATTCGGCCGGCAGGTAGAGACCTGGTTCAACTGTGACTATGCAGCCAGTCTGTAACGGAACCGTCCAGTTCACTGCAGAATGAACGTCGTGAACGTCCATGCCCAGGTGGTGCGAAATACCGTGCGG
>JAJZFK010000001.1 GCA_021805405.1 bacterium | reverse complement strand
AGACATGGACGTACTGGAAGCAGAAACGAGCCGGCGAAATACGGCAGATGCCTGCTACTCTGGCTGGCTACTGGAAACATCCTGGAGCGCGTAAGGTATGGCGACTGATGCTGCCCGTTATCCTCGGGCTTGCGTTACCTCCCATTTCTACCATTATCAACAAAATGTTCGCTTCCACTCTTGGCAACGGACCGCAATCTGCGCTCATGAATGCCAACAAGCTGATGAACATACCGATCGCCATTTTTGGCCAGGCGGCGGGTATTGCCATTTTTCCCACAATGGCTGCCCAGGCGGCGCGTCAGGATATGGTAGCCTTGCGGCGAAGTGTGAACTTCGGTGTGCGCTCTATCCTCTTTCTCACCATACCAGCATCCGTGTTCCTTATCATTCTCTCGATGCCTATGGTGCAACTGATGTTGCAGACAGGTAAATTCAGCCACGAAGATGCAGAAATCGCTGCGGCTGCATTGCGCAGTTTTGCCGTTGGAATATTCGCGTGGTCGACGCAAGCAGTTGTGGCACGCGGCTTCTACGCCCTGCAGGATACCCGCACTCCAGTCATCGTTGGTACCCTTGTTACTTTGCTGTTCTTTACGTCAAACTGGCTGCTAATCCACTTTCTTCACAACCGTCCCTTTGAGGCAACTGCCGGGCTAGCGCTGCTAACATCCATTTCGGCATCCGTGCTCATGCTTGTGCTGCTTGTTCTACTTGGAAGAAGGCTTGGCGGCCTAAATATGCGCAGAATAGCTGTGTCTACGTCAAAGATTCTTTTAGCGAGTCTCGTTGCCGGGGTAGTCGCGTTTGGCGTGCGCATCGTTATAGAGCAGCGCATGCCGGTACTAAACGAGGAGCATCCCGGTTCGCATGTCTTCTTCCCTGCCCTTCTACTGCTGAGCTCTTGCATGGCAGCTGGCGCAATCTGTTATCTTGGCATAGCGTGGTTGCTTAAAATGGAGGAGACCTCTGTGCTTATCCCCGTTATGGTGCGATTAAAGAGCCCAATTAGTAAATTGGCACACAAACTTCTCCGGCGTTAGCAGGTCCAAATAACAACATCCCCATGCAGCATCAGCTATTGCCGCATGGGGATTTATGCTTGCGTGGTCTAGAGATGTGCTACGGTCGTGCCGGTATGCTTCCAGGATTATTTAGCACGTACTTCTCTATAAGAGGGTCATCACACTCAAACGAGAGTGCCCTGGAAGCCGACTGATAGCCGGGCTGCCCAGGTAACAGCGCCTTCTTCGGGTCGAAAATTCGAGGATCCACCGGCACTGCAGAGTAAGGTGCAAAGTCCGGGTGCGTCGTAAAGCAGTCGGAAAAGTCATTACACACGGCATCCGGGAAACTCAGTGGTGGTAGTCCAAATATTTCGTACATTGTCTTATGCATGCTTACAATCGTGGTGTGCCTGTGACTAACGTAGTGCCGCTTAACCCAGGGGCTTATGATAAGTTGAACACTACGCTGCGCATCCACGTGATCTGGCTCACCACCGGAGTCGTCCTCCGTGACAAAGATGGCCATCTGCTTCCAGTACTTCGTGTGCGACAGGAAGTCAACTAGCCGCCCTAATGCAAGATCGTCATCGGCCATCCAGGATGCGACGTAGGGATACCCGCGTTTTGGCTGGGGTGCAGTACCGTGGTCGTTACAGAGATCTATGCAAGTGAATGCCGGCATCTTCTTATTACCGGTAACATACCTCGTGTTGAAATCCTGCTCATACCAGTCAGTTCGGTACTGGTCAGGAATGTTCATGTTGAAGATGGGAAAGCCAAAGCATGTGTTATCAAATAGACATTTCTCCATCGGTATATTTACTGTCTCTCGTGCTCCAGTGGGAACTTCCTTGTCGTCCTCGATGATTCCCGAGAACTCGAATCCCTCCCCGTAATTCCTGAAAGTCTTGTGATAATGCGCGAGATGATCCCACACCGAACCGGCCTCAGGATAATCCTCTGGTGCCATGGAGGCATCTGATCCAAACGGAACCAATCTACCGGGGGAGCTGTCTACAGGGCGAAAATCCCAACCGAGCGTGTAAACCATCTGACACCAGTTGTTGGGCTTTACATCTACGAGCCAGCGATGACCCACGCCCGACATTTCTGGCATCATATAGAAATTATCGCTTACGGTGAAATCACGCGCTAATTCATTATGATTTGTCATCACAGCTACATTGTGGAGCGTTGGCTCACCAGGAGCAGATATATCTTGATGAAGGCCCCAGCGCAGTAACGACGAGTCACTACGGGCACCAGGAATATGGTCGAACACGGTATCGAACGTGTGGTTCTCCTTCAGGATAAATACCACGTATTTGATATCCGGCGAAACTACACCCGGTGTCGTTGGTATTACAGGACTAGACATCTCTGCGCGATCCGCACTGCGGTCGACCATCCCATTATTATAGAGTACCTGCGCGGTGAGGTGAGCTAGTGTAGGCGCGGAGGGTACCGCTACTCGCGTCATTACACCCTTCATCCCAAGAAATGGCGAAGTGGGTTGGTGAGGCCCTGCATTCGGCCCATTTCCAAACCCGCGGAAGCTGATAACGCCCAGATGTCCACCGCCTCGTGATACCACAACACGGTAAGGATACCAGGCGGTTGGAATATGCCCCAGCATCTTCCCGGTGGTCGTATCCATCACGCCAATCGCGTTGATACCGATTTCGCATATATATAACCTCTTGCCATCTGGCGAAATTGCAAGTCCGGCTGGCTGCACGCCCCGCAGGTTCGCAGTTAACGGTGAAGGTTGTATAAGCGTTCGACGAATGGCTTTTCCTGTATTGACATTGAACTGCTCTATGAGGTCATCATTGTTATCGGAAACGAACAGTGTATCACCATGAACAAGCAAGAAGTTGGGAGCACTTCCCCCAACAGTAACACCCCCGGCAGAATGAACGCCAACCGGAACGCCGGTTTTAACCTTCTGTTCCACGGCCGGGTTTGAAGGGTGTGTTACGTTGACCACCCAAAACGAAAATGACTCAGGAGTGTTTGGACTGCCTACTGGAGCAATGTGGCGCCCCTCCATTGAGATGCCGGATGAAGCAGCCCGTGAAGGCGTACCAAATGGCGGCTGCGTGAGTCCTCGTTGCGGGAAACCACTCGCGGCCGCAGGTACTGCATGATAGCGAAACATGCCAATATTCGCTATGAACACGCGGTTGCCGCTTACTGCCAAGGCATACGGGTAGTAACCAGTGGCAACAGAACCAACTACTGTTTTGGTGTCAAGATCAACTACAGCCAACCGGAAATTGGCAACATCGGCGCAGTAGAGATACCTACCGGAATTGCTAATTCTAATGCTCTGGATTACGCTGTTTGCATATTTTTTCCCGTTAACAGCAGTGTCAATGGAAATAAAGCCTGTTTCCTGGGCAGTGGCCACATCGAACACGTAAAGGCCACCGTTATTGCCGCCAGACCAGTACAGTGTCTTACCATCTGGCGAGAACGCCGCAGAGCCACCCACGCCCTGTTTCATGGGCTCAACTGGCTTAACGACGGGCTTGGAAGTGTTCCAATCAAGAATAAGCTGCCCTATTCGCCCGCTCGCGACGAACGCTGTGTCGCCATCTGGGCTCAATACCAGTGCGTGGGGCCACTTGGCCACGGGAATGGACGTTCCCCAAGGCTTAATAAGCCGCCCTGTGGGTAGCACAGTCGTTCCACGCGGATTAAAGGTGGCGTATGCCTCAACAGCCGGTGCGTGAAGGTATGGCACTGGGCGCGGCGATGCAGAGGCGACAAGGGTAGCCGACATCACCAGTGCTGCTGCGGCACTGGTGATGGGTTTCAAATTCATGTTTTCTGCTCCTTCATGACTCTT
>JAJZFK010000476.1 GCA_021805405.1 bacterium | reverse complement strand
CGATCCCAGTTTTTGACGGGCCTCCGTAACAGCCTGTTCGGTGGCACTTACATCCATCTCAGCAATGTCTGCCTCGCTTAAGCGAGCCTCACGGAGGAATGAGGCCACAAGGCTGCGCGTATCCTCTAGATTGCGGCCCGCCTTCTCAAGCTCACGCTGCCTCATACTAAAAAGACTCATCTGGCTGGTCAACGGGGCTAGTGCAGTTTCCAGCTTTGTGGGGTCAAGCTCCGGCACCGCAGCCCGCAACGCCCTCTCAAGCCTCTCACGCTCTTCCTCTAGGTTAGCAAGGTCGTTGGAAAGGCAGTCGTCGTCTGTTTGCACAGGCGCGCGGCTGCTAGCTGCTTTCAGCTTGGCTGTAAGATCATCGAGCTTTATGCGCGTTCGTCTAAGGTTGTCTGCCAGCTCCCTTTCTGACGCCTCGGTTGCAGTCCGCTCCATCGCCAATACTCTTTCGGCCGTCCAATTACCGTCATCGGGCAGAGCTTTGAGAGCAGAGATAACCTGCTCCTGCGATTCCTGAACTGCTATACGGAGGTGATCGAGCTGTTGTTGAACCGTCCTGAAATCTGAGACGGTCTGTTCAGCCGATTTAACCTTCGCGGCAGCGTCAAGAATAGCGCGATCAACATGCAGATCGCTCTGTTCCTGCAGAACAGCAGCCCGCTTCACCTCATGCTGCTGTAGACTGTCTTCTACCTCCGTAATGGACTTCTGAAGGTTTTGAAATGTTGTGAGGCCGTCCGCTGGAAAGTGTGCCGCTAAGGGAGTCAATCTGGCAATCTCAGCCTCAATTGCACAGTATTCTGGCCAGTACTTCCAGGCAGCGTCAAGCTGCTTCAGGTGACTGTACTTCGCTGAGACTTGTGAAATTTCACTAGTTAGTGCATCAATATCAAGTCGGCATTGAATAAGCGCTGCCTCCAGCTGGGCAATGTTTCGCTGTTCGTTCTGGCATTCAGCTATCCTCTGATTGACTTGAGCCAACTTGGCAAGCATCGTGTTGATTACCGGATTTTGTCCAGATTTCTTGTAGAGATTCGTTGTCTCTTTCTCGATGCTGTCCATCACACCGGTGAGGCCCTTCTTGCCACCAACAGGCGGAATTCCACCGATGAGCGACTTCACCTCGTCGTCCTTCAGCCCCCTATCGTTCAATTCATCAAGGCCAATTCCAAATATGCTGGAATGAAGTTCGTAGCTCACGTGGGATGTTAGGTCTCGGAGGCTAAGCCGTGGCGCACCGGCCACACTGGTAACAGTGAATCTACCCTGTTTAGTGGTGGCAAAATCTGCATGGATGTCATAGCGCGTACCGGCTCTAGTCTCCACCATAACCCTGCCCTGGTATCTATGATTTCCACCATGCCAGGGCTCATATTTCTGCTTCTTTCTACCCGTCTCCTCAAACAGTACGCTCTGCAGGAACGACTTCAACGTTGTTTTACCACCTCCGTTAGGGGCGTAAACAACCACCAAACCGGGCCCTATACTATCAAGAGAGACATCGTGAAACATGCCATACCCGTCGATTTTCAAATTGACTATGCGCATATCACTTCTCCTCGACGATCAGTACGTCCAGGGCAAGATCCCGCGCTTTCTCAAGAAGGCGCGTCTGCACTTCAGGACTCTTGAAATCTGCAAGCAGGCTGTCTAGTGTCCGGTTGCTCCATAACAGCCCGGCCGCATCCGTAGTGAAATAAGAGGCAAGAACAGCAGGTTCTCTTGCCGCTAGAGCGCTTGCACGAGCCACTTCGCCTTCGAAGGATGGCTGCAGCAGAACCTCGTCGATATCTATGTCTGGCCGAAGGTTCCAGTCAAACTGCTCAACCCACACGAATAGATCACCGCTACGGCGAATTCTGTACTCCTCAAGAAGTCCCGCTCTTGCTCCCAGCGTGGAGAAACTATGGTACAGTGGCGTACGGGCAGTTAAGTTGATCCTAAGCGCAAAAGAGCGCTCGGTGGCTTCGGCTTTGGTGAGGTAGGTGTCTAGCAGGTCGTCTAACTTCTGTTCTAAATCCTCGCGACGCTCCCATGCCTCACCAGCACTGCAGGTAATTTCCTTCGACTCCCACTGTACTGGGCAAATTTCATGAAATTTGGTATGCAATACCCCCTGTGAATCCTGGGCTACGATCACACATCCATGGGGCCCCGTTTCTGTGGGATCCAAACCCTGCGGTGAACCAGGATACACGGCAATCGCCCTTCCAGCGGGGTACTCCTGGTGAATGTGAATATGCCCAAGTGCCCAATAGTCGTAGCCCTTCGCTTCCAGGTCTGCCAGGGTGAACGGTGCATAGTTTTCGTGTCCTACGCTATTAGCCAGGTTGCCGTGAAGCATGCCAACTGTGGTGATAGTGGAGGATCCCATTGGGAACCGTGATACAAGCTTCTCTGTTACTCGAGCTGTTGCATAGCTAATGCCAATGACCTGTGCGACTACATTTCCGTCTTTTACCACCGGGTAGGCAGTAACACTATCAGCCTTAAACAGGGTGCAAGATTCTGGAAGTGCCAGCCGATGTTGTCCCCGGGCTAACGGGTCATGATTACCGCAGATAACAAACGAAGGAATGGCAGCATCATCCAGGCGACGGATACCCCTGCGAAACAGAAGCTGGGCGTGCTGCATATCCTCCTCGGCATTGAACACGTCACCGGCAAAGAGGACGAAATCAACTTCCTCATCAATAGCAAGCTGAATAATGCGCTCGTACGCGATAATTGTTGCTTCGCGCAGCCTGCGAGCCGTCTCGGCGTCGGTTAGAGAAATTGATTTAAACTGAGCTCCAAGGTGGAGGTCTGCGGTATGTAAGAACTTCATACGGTTCTCCCAACAATTTAGGTGGACAAGGCGGTTAGAAAGCCGTACGGCCCCGATGTACAGATGAGGAACAAACAGCACTAAATCTAATTCTTGACAAAGCGGCCAAATTCCTTCCCACCCAGGGATCCGTAAACAAGACCTATGCCAATGTTGAATCCCGGTCGTAGCAACTAAGCTAAAAATGACTATGAATCCACTATGACAGTTCTAGGTATCACGACGTTACAACAGCAACTGAGATATATGCCACAGCGAGCAGCGACTCCACGTTCACCACGATTGACAAACTAGCAAATGGGTTATATAATACTAGGTGTACAGTATAAGCAGTGTTCGGACTATCCGCCACTGCACAAGTTTGTGTATCGCCTCCGAATCCCCTCTCTTCAGTGAGGGAAAAGGGAGGACTACGCCGCCCTGCGGTCAGCCGCAACCGGTAAGTCATCCCGTAGGGCAGGAGAGCGATTGTAATGGCAAATATTATAGTTGTGGGTGCCCAATGGGGCGATGAAGCCAAGGGCAAAATTGTAGATTACCTGGCACAACGCGGGCGCATGGTCGTACGCTACAGCGGCGGCAACAACGCCGGACACTCAGTCATTGTTGGCGACGATGAGTTTAAGTTTCACCTCGTACCAGCCGGAATTCTTCACCCGGAACTCCTCTGCGTTATAGCAGACGGCGTAGTAGCGGACCCTGCAATTCTCGTGAAAGAATTGCAAGCTCTCAGCTCTCGTGGTGTATCGCTTGCCAACCTTAAGATTTCGGCCGCCAGCCACGTCATTCTCCCCTACCACCGCCTTCAGGATGAACTAGAGGAAGAGAGCCGTGGCGACGAAAAGATCGGCACCACAGGAAGGGGCATTGGTCCCGCTTACGCTGACAAGGCAGCCCGCCATGGTATTCGCATGGCAGAATTCATCGATGAGGAGCGCTTTGCTGCGAGGCTGAACAGCGTACTCACATCCAAGAACGCAGTATTCACAAAAGTGTACGACCGCGAGCCCCTTAGCGCAGAGGCAATTT
>JAJZFK010000140.1 GCA_021805405.1 bacterium | reverse complement strand
GTTAAGGAACCAGACTCCCTCGTTGCAATCTGCCAGGAACCGTGAAGGGCTAGCTCTGGCTGAGGCGCTTTACTGCCTCACCGCCAAGCAACTGGTGTGCCTTAGGGAGCGTATCTAGAATGCGGTCGCGCCAAGGACTATTGGCCAGCACTTCGGCAAGATCAACATCGGGTGCCTGCTGCGGGTTTTTCCCGGGGAACCAGTGGTCGGCTTCGCCAAACATATTGTATCGCGACCGCCCCCATTCTACCAGGTCCAGCGAGGTGGCATAGTTCCATATTCGCAGGATTTCAAGAACGTTCACCTGTTGCGGTATGTCGTAAACTTCAGGGATCCCCTCAAACCAGGACTGCAGCCAGTCACGCCCGAGTACCGACTCCATCGTTTCATTGAGCTGGGCCTCAACCGTTGGCACTAATTCGCTCATGCGTTCGTAATGCGCTAGCCCTGCCACATGCTCGTCAAAATCCGTAGGACGTGCGGCACCAACGCTTAATGTATGCACGTCACTCCTCTGCAGGCAGTAGAGGTTATTAAACTGAATAGGCGTAAGGGGCTTACAAAGATCTACCAGTTTGGCAGGCGGGTTGTATAGCCTGCCACCCTTATCGGCTGGTGAAATAATGAAAACACCCATATCCTGGGAGGCGGCGGCTTCCACGGCTGGCAGGTTTAGAGGGTTCACGAAGTACCAGTGCAGGTTAACGTAGTCGAACTCGCCGCTGTTATTAGCGCGCACAATCACGCTGGTTGGTGCGTGCGTGGAGAAGCCGATAAACCGAACGCGCCCCTCACGCTGAAGCTGCCGGGCGACCTCCATGCAGCCGCCCGGCCGAAGCACCTGGTCCAATAGCTCTGCAGTGTTAACCCCGTGAAACGAAAACAGGTCCACGTGTTCGAGCTTCAGGTAGGCCATCGACTTTTCAAAGTTAGCAAGAAACTGCGCTGGATCAGCGGATGGGCCCACCTTCGTCTGAATGATCAGCTTGTCGCGATCCAGGCTGGGCAGCACCCACCCTAGCTGCATCTCGCTACTGCCGTACCCGCGGGCAGTTTCAATGTGGTTAATACCAAGCTCTAGCGAACGGTGAATACAGGCTTCCAGGTTCGCCTGGTTCTCGGCAGGAACCTCCTCCGGCGCAACGTCCTGCCACTTGTACTGATACCGCATTCCACCGCATGAAAGGACAGGCATTTGAAGCTCTGTTCTGCCAAATCTTCTATAAAACAAGGGTCGCTCCAGTAAGTTGAAGTTGTGTCGAACCGTTAGGTGCTCAGCGATACGTACCGTGTGGAGCTACGCCTGGTGGGATGACTCGGTCATCCATTGGTGTGTAAGCTCCATGCAGCCGCCCTGCTGGGTGAAATAGCCGTTCTCGCCTTCCTCCTTAAGTAGTAGGTGCGAATCGAGATCGAGGTATTTAAAGGCTCCCGTTCCGCAGGCGAGGGCCATGCCCACTGCAATACTACGACGAGATTCTAGCATACAGCCGAGCATGAGGTCCTTGTGCGCGGCACGTGCGATCGCAATCATATCTATCACACCTAGAATGCCACACTTGTTGATCTTTAAATTGTAGCCCTTAACCGGTGTGTTCGCAAGGCGAATAGCATCCTGTGGCGTTTTGCAGCTCTCATCTGCGTATACCGGCACGTTACATGCCTCTGCTACCTCAATGAGACCGGCAATGTCATCGTGGCGGGTGGGCTGTTCAAAAAGCTCGATGTTTATGCCCGCTTCCAGCAGGTGGTTAACAAATGAAACTGCTTCGCGGGCGGTGAACGCCTGGTTAGCGTCTATGCGCAGGGTAGCATCTGGCACAGCCTTGTGGATCGATATGACGCGTGCCATATCTGCACCGTGCTCACCACCGCCGACCTTCACCTTTAGAGTCTTGATACCCTTGGCAAATGCCTCTAAGGCGAGTGCGGGTGCCTCGTCAACGATGGGGATGGTGAGATCGCTTTCGCATCGGTGCACGCTGCCGCCCCAGTAGCTCCAAAGGCTCATGTTGTGCAGCCGCGACCACGCTGTGAGCAGCGCCATCTCAATGCCACAGCGTGCGCTGGGAGCGTCTGGCGCAAGGTTGGACACAAGGTGCATCACTGGCCCCAATGACGACAGGTTGGCGTTGAGCAGGTGCGGCGTAATACGCTCCACCATGGCGATGACCGATTCCTGCGACTCACCTGTAACATAAGCCACTGGTACCGATTCGCCATGGCCCACAATGTGCCCGTCCAGTTTTACTGTAATTACCACAGCGCGCGCAACTTTAGTGCTGCCTCGCGACGTGACGAACAGATGGTGCAGCGGTGTTTCAAAGGGCTGCGCCGTGACCGCAACTATCCGTGCCATCTTGCTCTCCTTAGTCGTCGGAAGCGGCTTCCTTCAGGGTCTTCCTCGTCGCAGTGGTCGTCCTCTTCTTAACGGTGGACGCGCCGGCCGCCTTTTTGGTGGTAGACGCGGCTTTGGAGCTTGTCTTGGCCTTGGTGCCTCTTTTTGCCGCGGCCTTACCAAACGTGCACGTGAACGACTGACCCTCTGCAAGCAATCCGTCCGGCGAAAGCTTCAATGTACTGCGGCATTTCGGGTACGCACTGCAACCCAGGAACGGCCCACGCGCGCTCATGCGCTGTACCATTACACCGTTACCATCGGGGCATTCATACGAGGTACCATCTGGTAGTACGAACGCCTCTTTGGCCGGCTGCTCCTCTGCAGGCTCCAGGCCACACCGAAAGTCGAGCCCCTCCACCGGGGTTCCGTCCGCATTCATCTTCAGTATTTTCTTACATTCCGGGTAGCCGCTGCACGATACAAACGGACCAAATCTCCCCTTGCGCCGCAGCATAACCCGGTCGGTTTTAGGACATCGATACTCTGTTTCCTCAGGCTGTTCGCGCGAATCTTCCATCTCTTTCCACGCGGTCTTCACGGCCTCATCAAATGGGGTGTAAAAGGTACGCAACAGATCTTTCCATTCCTGGTGCCCTTCTTCCACCTCATCGAGCCTCGATTCCATATCCGCAGTAAACTGTACGTTTACGTAGTCCTGAAAGTGCTTAACGAGCTTGTCATTTACGGTAAAGCCGAGCGTGGTGGGATGAAACCGCCTGCTTATGAGCTCCACGTACTCACGGTCACGCAGCACCGAGATGATACTGGCGTAGGTAGACGGTCTGCCGATTCCCTTCTCCTCCAGCGCTTTCACGATGGTGGCTTCAGAGTATCGGGGCGGCGGCTCGGTAAAGTGCTGCTTGGGCAGTAACTCCAGCAGATCCAGCAGCTGGCCAACGGTGAGCGGCGGCAGCGGTGCCTGCTGCTCATCCTCGCTTTCCTCTACGTCCTTGCCCTCCACATAGACGCGCAGGAAGCCATCGAAGCGCTCCACGCTGCCAGTTGCGCGGAACGTGTAGGAAACCGCATCCGCACCAGCCTGCGCGGCAGTTATATCTACCGTGGTGACGTCGAAAATGGCGGGGCTCATCTGGCTGGCAACGAAGCGCTGCCATATAAGCCGGTAGAGGTTCATCTGGTCCTGGTCGAGAAACTGGCGGATACTGTCTGGCTCGCGCAGCACGGAGGTTGGGCGCACCGCCTCATGGGCATCCTGCGCCTCATTACGGCTCTTAAACTGGCTGGGCTTTTCGGGCACATACTTCGTGCCCATTTTCTGCGTGATATACGCACGCGCCTCTGTTTGTGCCTCATTTGCCACACGCACTGAGTCGGTTCGCATGTAGGTTATGAGCCCAATACTGCCATCCTTGCCAAGCTCCAGACCCTCGTACAGCTGCTGTGCCACCTGCATCGTTCTGCGGCTGGTGAAGCCCAGTTTGCGGGCAGCCTCCTGCTGCAGTGTACTGGTTAT
>JAJZFK010000332.1 GCA_021805405.1 bacterium | reverse complement strand
CTAATAGCATTTCTTCTTGTAAGCCAGGCACTAATTTTATTCCGGGTTCCGGTAAGTACACTGTCACGACATGCCTCCGTTCTATAAAAAAAGGTAATTTAACGACCTGCATCAGCAGCAAAACCACGACATATTATTCGGCGGCCTCGCGTTGTGAAACGCCAGGATTTTCGTCAATGATAGTGGCTCCGGTCACGGTTTTAACTGCCACAGGGACTTTTCATGGGGGCAAGGCCCCGTATGTCTCTTGTCCCACTGGTTATGTAAATTATCTGGTTACCAGTACAAATACAACTTGTTATAAAGCAACGTACGGTATTTGCCCTACTGTAGCCGGCGACAGTTATGTGTCTAGAACCCCGCCAATGACGCTTTCTTCTGGGTACCCGACCTACTATGACACCTACTGCACTTTGCAAAGCGCAATTAATAATTTGCACACGTATGCTCCAGCGCCACATTATGCCGGAGGGGCAGGCGTTCGTGAAAAACTTGTTGAGACTACGGTCGATACTTGCGCCCCATTGCAAGCGCAGGCTCCAGCAGGGCCTGTAGCGCCCGGCGGCAGTTATTCGCCGACAACCGCAGTGCAAAACACTTGCCCTGCAAATTGGAGCTTGACAATCGCGTCTGCTTCATTCCCTGCGGCATGTCAATTCCAGCCAGCCGCCGTAGCCGCTATTGCTACGATGACGTTCACCTGCCCAAATGGTGGCGTTTTAAATACAGCGATGAATCAATGCGAGCTTCAGGATCCATCTTACGCAGCAATCGCGTCCCCGTTGTATACGTGTCCAGCAGGTGACGTTCTGCAGGGGGCAACTTGCCCGAACAACGGAGTGATGAGTGGCCAATCGTGTTTGTACCCAGCATACACAGCTAATGTGGTTAGCCAATCTTGTGCGGTTGGATTTACTCCAGTCGGTAATCTTTGCTACAACGATCCAATTTTAGCGCAGACGATTACAGTGGCCAACGGGACCTCTGTGCTGGATAGCATAAAAGTCTATTCGTGCAACGGGACAGATGTCTTGAACGGATCAATGTGTACGCCAGCCCCGCAAACCGTGATGTGCGATTACCAGCCTCCTTCAGTGAGTTCTAACCCACTCAACCACTACTCATGCCCGACAACGAATAAAACGGGCAGTTACCTGATCAATTACACGATTGCGGACAACACAGTTCAGCTGCAGTCATGCATCCCTTTCCCTGTCACGAAAGGGGCGTCATTACAGAGCCGTTGGTGCAATGCGCCTTATGGATATAACGCGACTACGGACAATTGTGAATATCAGATGCCTGACTATGCGGCAAGCTTCAATACGGATTGCTCGGCGAATCCTGGGTATACCTATAACGGGGCAGGGACTTGTTACCTGGTGCCGCCAACCTATCCTGCATTTTAAGAGGCCGACATGAAAAAAATGCTGTCTATTTTATTTTTATTGGCGAGCGGCCTATTTATTACAGACGCAAGTGCCGTTATTTATTCTTGCCCGTGGGGAAGCTCGCTTTCTGGAAGTACATGCACTTATTGGACCACTAGTTCAAGCTGCTCAGTTGGGTTTCCGATGCCTACTAAGAGTTCCACAGCTATTACCGGGGTGTGGCAACAAGCTACCTCTGGCGCAACGTCAACTCCCTGCGTTTCTAGTGGATGGGTCTGTCCTGGCGGATATCCTTTTATGAATTCTGCATTTACTCTTTGCTATCCCTCGGGTTCAAATTATTGCCCATCAAATTCTGTATGGGGTTCTGGTGGTACTTACGGCACTTGCTATCCTAAAACAGGGGCGGCTGCTACCTGTCCTTCTGGATACACTATCAGCTCTGATGGCTCAACTTGCACAGGCTCTTCTTTTGCCGCGACAGTTACCTATCAATGCCATCCTGGCGACACTCTTCTTTCAAATAATACCTGCCAGCCGCCGACACTATACGCAACTCCAACCACGCATTATTACTGCCTCGACAAGGACGGTAACGGGGTAATCGATCCGTTTGTTGCTGCATCTACTTGCCGCCCCAATTTACTTGCGTACAAGGGTGAAATTATCTTCGGTTGCCCGATCATTGCAGGCGACCCCGATCCAATTGTCGCAGGTTCGGTTGCATGGTCTTTAAATGGTTCGCTGCAAGCCGTTACCGGTTACACGGTTACAGGCCCTTTGGGTGCCCCTATAGCGTCCAGCATGAAGTGGATTGGTGGCACAACCTGTTCATATCAGCCGCCGACTGTCGATGGGATTTTTAGTTTCTTGACCCACTTCTGCACCGATCCGACGTTCACGCTGGATTCGACTGGCCTATTCTGCATTCCACCAAAGCAGCCGGTTGCAACGATCTCGAGCAGCGTCTTTGCTTGCACCGGAACTGATGTGTTGAGTGGGTCAACCTGCACGCCTACCCTGCAGATATTCCCTTCAACCCAACATCTTGATTACGCTTGCGACCCTACCGCTTGGGACGGTACTTAACGCAATAACGCACTTGTGCGTTCCTCCAGCACAAACCCAGCCGCCGACACTGGTGTCGACACTTGTCTGCGGTCCGAGCGCAAAGCTCAACACGACAACAAATATGTGCGATTACGTTTCAATTCCAGCCTTGAACATTGGTGGCCAGTACAGCTGCCCACCACTCTACCTGGTCGGTATTGGTGCGAACACAGGTTGGTGTATCCCAACGATGCAATGGGCATATTCGGCGACATGGAATTTGACTAAATATGATTGCCCGAATGGTGGAACACTTGGCCTTGCAGCAAGTGGACAGCCAAACGGGTTGTGCTACATGCCATAAGGGGCGGGACACTATGGAACAAATTGAATTCAAAATAAGCGATAACACAACAGGAGAGTTTTCGTCTGCGAACCCTGCAATTCGCATGATGCGTTCCCGGTTTGGGACTGCGCTCATGGTTTTTGTAGCAACGCTTTATCCGGTTGAATCTTTTAGCGCGACCTGTCAGCTAAAGACCGCGCCGGTTTGTATTGATAGCGTGCCCGCGTGCAGAAGCGTTATTGATAACATCGGGAACACGGTTCTGACGTGTTTAAGTACCGCTGTTGCGCCGCCAGGAGCGCTAGTTACCACCGCGTCGTGCTGGCAATATAAAGGGGTATACGATTGTTTGAATCAATCAACTCCAACTTATACGGATACTTGCTTGGCCGTCAAAAACGGGGGGACATGCAAGAACTACGCCGAGGTATCTTCTGTCTGTAATCCAGGCATGCCATTACTGGCGGGGGGTGCCTGCCCTCTGTTTGATGTGACATATCAATGTGAAACTGCCCCAGGTAATCCGTACGCAGAAACAACATGCAACTCGACATCAACCTGTGTAGATAAGGATGGCAATCCATCATTCTGCGTTGGGGCAACTCACCAAGAAACTAATCATGCTTTCGGACAGATGGTTGCAGGTCAAGAAACCGCACGTGAAGCCGGTGTTTATGCACAAAAAGAACTTTTAGGTGAAACAGACCCATCCAGGATATCCATCTTCAAGGGAGAGCCGGATCGTTGTTCAGAGGGGATGTGGGGGGCAGCTCCAAACTGTTGCAAACCTAACACCATAAGCATGAGTGCCACCAATGCATTAATAACTAATGAATTGATCATGACGGGCTGGAACCAGATTGCATCCCAGTATGTTGGTAGTGGTTATATGTTCGATACGCTACTCGATAAAATGACTGACTTGATCGATAAAGTACTCACGGTAATGCAAGATGTAATGCAAGGAGTTTCCAGTTCAACTTCCGTTGTTGCAACGACCGCTTCCAATGTGGCAGGCGCATCCGGTGCAGTTGGAGCTGCTGGTGGTATCGGGGTCAGTTTGGTGGATGTTGGAAATATGGTTGGGGTCGCGGTTGTC
>JAJZFK010000235.1 GCA_021805405.1 bacterium | reverse complement strand
GACTATGCGCAGGGCCGGTGATGCGGTGGCAGCCGAAGTAGGCCGAGCCGTGACGGTGAGCGTGGGGTCTACACCGGGTGCGAACCTTATGGCACTTCAAGCGGGTATCACCGAGATGAGGCCGGGAGTGTACGTATTGGGCGACAGGATGCAGTGCAGCCTGGGTCGTGCGGAGTCAGATTGTGCACTATCAGTACTTTCGACGGTCACGAGTGTCACCAGCGACGGGAAATTCGTGATCGATGCAGGTATTAAGACCCTGGCGAGCGATCGACCGTTTGAGGACGGCACGTATGGCAGCATCCTAGGCAATAAACAATGGCAGTTTATTCAGGCAAGTGAGGAGCACGGAGTAGTAATGCACCATGGCGACAGCGTACCGGCGCCAGGTGACCGCATTCGAATCGTGCCAAATCACGCATGTACCTGTGTGAATATGCATAATTTCATCTACCTTGTAGACGGTGAACGTGTGTTGGAACGCTGGAGCGTGGATGCGCGCGGCTGCATAAATTAGGCGTGCCATACCATGGTTACGGGTACAATAATACGTTAAGGTTAAATCCAACTCGCGGGGGGGAGCAATTCAATATGGCATCCGTAATGGAAGGTCGGAACGTTCTGGTTACGGGAGCGCGCAACAGATGGTCGATAGCCTGGAACGCTGCGGTTTCGCTCCATCGAGAAGGAGCCCGACTGGCTTTCAGCGTTTACGGTGAACGGGAAGAGACCAGTGTTGCGAAGCTTCTTGCCGATGCAGGCATTACCGCGCCGATTATCCGTTGCGACGCGGGTGATGAAACGCAGGTGCAGGAGCTAATCTGTCAGCTCAGCAAAGTTTTTGACGGCAAGTTACATGGAATGTTGCACAGTATGGCGATGGCCAACAAGGATGAGCTTGGCGGCGAGTATGTTGCAACTTCTCGCGACGGATTTATCCTCGCACAAGACGTTTCTGTATATACACTGGTGACCCTTACCCGTGCCTGCAGGCCGTTGCTAAAGCCGGTTGGCGGAAGTGTGGTTACGCTAACCTATCTAGGATCCGAACGAGTTGCGCCCAATTACAACGTGATGGGTGTCGCTAAAGCAGCTTTAGAGGCGAGTGTACGATATCTTGCGTCAGACCTGGGGCCAGAAGGCATTCGGGTGAACGCCGTGTCTGCAGGGCCAATAAAGACGCTAGCTGCAAGCGCTATTTCGGACTTCGATAACATGATAAAGCACGTGGCGAGCCGTGCACCACTGCAACGCGCAGTAACAGCCGAAGAGGTTGGCGATGCTGTGATGTTCCTCATGAGCCCCTGGGCAAGTGCAATTACCGGTGAAGTGTTGCATGTGGATGGCGGCTACAACGTGATGGCGTCTTGAGGCTGAGTAAATGAGCAAGATGACACGACTTCCGTCGCCGAGGCTTCTCATGGGGCCCGGACCCAGTAGCGTTTCCCAAGGTGTTGTAGATGCTATGGGTGCACCGCCAATTGGCTACCTAGACCCCGAATTATTTGAGCTACTTGAGGGTATTAGGGTTGGACTTCGGCGGCTGTTTGGTACTTCCAACCAGTTCACCGTACCGCTGACTGGCACGGGAATGGCCGGAATGGAGGCCTGCCTTGCCAACACAGTTTCTCCTGGTGACCAAATTGTAGTGGTTGCTGCAGGATATTTTGGTGAACGGATTGCTGAACTGGCTGTAAGGATGGGCGCGATCGTAACTGTTGTGCGCGGTGAATGGGGGCGGGCCGTAGACCCTGCACAACTTCGTGCCACACTGGAAGCTGGACCAGCCCCCGTACTGGTAGCTGCGGTACATGCCGAAACATCCACCGGTGTCCGCCAGGAGCTGGCACCGCTGGCTGAAATTGCGCACGAGGCGGGGGCGTTATTTCTTGCGGACACTGTTACATCGCTGGGGGGCATTTCTGTTGAAGCCGATAAATGGGGCGTAGATATTGCTTACTCTGCGGTTCAAAAATGCGTGGGTTGCCCACCTGGGCTCTCGCCGGTTACAGTTAGCGAGGCAGTACTGGAGAGAGCCCAGAAGGTGAATCTTCCTCACGGTTACTGGTTCAGCGACTTCAAGCTGCTAGGCAGCTACTATAATGCTCCTCATGTGTACCATCACACGGTGCCAGTAAACAACTACTACGCGCTTGATGCAGCACTGTCCGAAGCATTTGCCGAGGGGCTTAGGGAACGGTTCGCGCGGCATATTACAGCCAGTGGTGCTCTCCTGGATGGACTTGCACAAATGGGCGTAAATCCCCTGGCTCCCACAGATTGCCGACTGCCCACGCTGAACGCAGTCATAATCCCTGATAACGTCGACGACCAGCAGGTACGCACCAATCTCCTCACTAAGCACGGAATAGAAATTGGCGGTGGTTTAGGAAAGCTTAAAGGCAAGATCTGGCGTATAGGAACTATGGGTCACACAGCAGACTTGAATAACGTAGAGAGACTTCTTGCAGCAATGAAAACTGAGCTGCACAGATAGATTGAGGTAGTTTAGATGCCGTTATTTCCTCCAGGCGAGGGCGAAGACGGGGGAGCGCCCGCACGAATGCGCTACATGCGCGAGCGCGGAACCAGAAAGCTTCTTGCCGGACTGGTCGCGGTATTTGCAATCTGGTACATTGTTGGTCAGGTTCAGGATAGGATGCTGCTTGCAAAAAAGTGGCCAACACTTAAGCCTGTACTCAACGGGCTTACAGTAGTAGGCATCCTCAATCCAAAGGGCGAGTATACACGAACGCTCTTCAAGGTGACTACCGAAAATACTGCCGCCAGGGTGGCACTTACCGAATACGGCTGGAATTCTGTTTTTAACCCGAACAACAGCTCGCTGTGTAATTCTGTAACTTCCGGTGCCATTCAACATGCGTTAAACGTGGATGACGTTGCAGGAGAGGCAATGCTTGCGCCATTTATTAAAGCCGAAGTGCAGTATATGATGTACCAGCATCACCAGGGCGGTGACGCTTCCGCATTTACCAAACTAACCGATAGCACGCTGGTAACCGTTCCACCGGAAACTCTACACTCCGGTCCACGTACAGTGACGATGGGCAGCCTGATCAAGGAGTTTTCAATGCAGGGCGGCTCGGCGGCCTTTAGCGATTCTAGCGGCGCGGTTGAGGGGGGCGGCAGTGGAAGCGGCAGGTCCGTGGAGCACCTTATCTATCTGGGTCCAAGAACCGTCGCAAGTGTCTGCCCTGTTGTACTCACGGGATCTCAGTTCACAGGGGGATTTACCGAAGAAGAGCCAACTAACCTGATAACTGGCCCAGCGTGGACTGACTATATGGACCTAACTTCAGAGGGGCGTAGCCGGTTCTTTCAGTGGTCACATGCTCATCAGGGCGAAGACCTAATTTTCGTCCTCGATGGGCAGATTATATGCAAGGGTAATATCGGAGAGGTGCTAGATACAACAAGTTGGGGAATAGAAAACATAAGAGATGAAAATGCTGCGCGGAAGCTTGTAGACTATGTTAATAAGCCTGTTCATCCATAGTGGTCGTGTTTTGCACTCGTGTAAACTGATCAGTCGTAGTATAGCCTGTTACGAGCCCTTCAAATTGTTGACAGCAATGTGAAGGGCTCATGATTCCGGAGACAACCATACTGGCACCAATCGTTGTTAGCCGCAACCGTTGACTTCGTGCCAGCTTCCTCTTCTGGTAATTGGCATATTTTCATAAACGAACGTACCAGTGCAATTTAGTAGTTTTATTCGCCTTGTATCAATAGCAAGCTATGCCTGTACGCGCCATATGCAGTGCCTTCTGCACTTCACGGTGCTCGAACCTCACTGTCACTACGCCACCGTCAGGAGCTAAACGCCTTGGGATGTACGGTTGCCAACAGACGATGGCGGGTCGGAAACCTGG
>JAJZFK010000239.1 GCA_021805405.1 bacterium | reverse complement strand
CAAAGCATAGAATCTCCCCGGCCCTGCATGCCACCCCTCCTCCGGGCACTCGCTACGCTCGTTGAAGGAGGGAGTGCAGATGACGGGGCCGATTTGTGGTTACGCTGTGTAATTGGCGGTGCGCTCTGCCCTGGGAGCGGGGGCGTCTCGCCCCCGATGCTTCTCACCACCTTTGCGATGGCACTGCTCACGATGAAGAGACTGCTCCCCGGCGAATACTCGTTGCAACCACAAAGCAGGAGCGCCATCTTCTCCCACTCCCTCCTTCAGCGCCAAAGGCGCGCCCGGCGGAGGGAGTGCAGGCGAGGAGACTGCACAGTGGGTGCACCGCCGCATTCTCGTTGCAAACACAAAGCAGCAGCGCCACCTTCTCCCACTCCCTCCTTCAGCGCCATAGGCGCGCCCGGAGGAGGGGTCGACGCGGAAGCGTCGGGGGAGGAGTCGCTGCACACGCCCGACGTTCTGTACAAGCTTTGCGATGGCGCTTACGGTAAAGAGACTCCTCCCATGGCATGGCATAGGGTCGAAGAAGTAGCGGGCTAAGCAGGAAATGCGCCTGCTTAGCCCGACGTTGCATAAAGGGCTAGCCCTTCAGACCTGTAACCGCAATTCCCTGAATGAACAGTTTCTGGGTGAAGAAGAACAGCACTATGATTGGGGCTATGACGATGGTAGACGCGGCCATAAGCAAGCCGAATTCGGTACCACCATTCTGGCTGGAGTAGTTTTGCAAGCCAAGGCTAAGGGTAAACGTATTCTGGTTGGTCAGGTAGATAAGCGGCCCCAGAAAGTCATTCCACACACCCATGAATGTAAAGAGTGCCACCACGGCCAACGCCGGTTTTGCAAGGGGAATAATGACCTCGCGGAATATTGTCCACTCGTTACACCCATCAATTCTTGCCGCTTCCGATAGTTCTTGCGGAATAGTCATAAAGAACTGCCGTAACAGGAAGATATTGAACGCGCTCCCAAACCACGCCGGTACCCACAGCGGTCTAAAGGTTCCAATCCAGTGCAGTCGCTGAAAGAGAATGAACGTGGGAACCATCAGCACCGGGAACGGTATCATCATCGTTGCAAGGGTAGCAGCGAAGAGAAAGTTCCTGCCTGGCCAGTTAAGGCGGGCAAAGGCATAGGCGACCAGGCTGTTACTTACTACAGTGCCGCTTACCACCAAAGTGGCAATGATAAGAGTGTTGCGCCCATACACCAGGAACGGTATGTATCCCAGGGTCTTGGACTCGTAAGTAAACGCACGCGGAAAGTTCGAGAACAGCATAGGATGAGGTATCCACACCGGTGGAACCTTCATAGCCTGCGCGTTTCCCTTGAGAGCTGTGGTTAGAAGCCAGAACAGCGGAAACACCATGACTATAGATACCGCTATGAGCACGAGGTGCACTAACACAGGATTGCGCTGCCCGTTAAGGCGGCCTTTGGGCCGTAGCTTGGTAGGAACGGAAGTTGTCATTTCTTGTTAGCTTCCATAGTGAACGTGGCGCTCCGATAGGCGGAACGACAACAGAGTAAGAATCATGATGATTACAAAAAGAATCCAGCCCATGGCGCACGCATATCCCATCTGATGATAAATAAACGCATTATCATAGAGGTACATTGCGTAGAAGTAAATCGATCGCTCTGGTGAGCCGGTAGGCGAAATTACATAGGGCACAGTAAAGACCTGCAGCGTACCAATAATCCCCATTACAAGATTGAACAGAATGACTGGTGAGATCATTGGGATGGTAACATTCCGCGTCTTCGCCCAGAAGCCTGCCCCATCCAGGTCCGCAGCCTCGTAGAGCTGAACCGGCACGTCCTGCAGGCCTGCAAGGTAAATAACCATTGCGTTTCCTGCGCCCCACGCGGATATAAATACAAGCACAAGCTTGGAGAACGCGGGATCACCAAGCCAGTTAGGCGGGAAGGCTTGCGAATGAATAAAGGGAAAAAAGTCCCTAAGTATCGCATTGAGGATGCCGTACTGCCCATTAAAGATGAACTGCATGAGCACTGCGAGCGCCACTAGCGGTACCAGGGAAGGAATAAAGAAGAGCGTCCTGTAGAACGCCATCCCCTTCACCTTCATATTTAGCAGCATCGCAAGTCCCAAAGCCACAACCAGACTCACGGGGAGTGCAATGACAGTATAAACGGCCGTGTTAGTTAGCGCCGTCCAGAATATGTTATCGTGCAGCAGGTGCGTGTAGTTGCCCATACCGATCCATATTGCGGGGCGCAGCACGGAGTAGTCACAGAAACTGAAATAAATGGATGCAACCAGCGGGTACACCATAAATATGCAGAAGCCTAAAAACCAGGGGGAGGCAAATGCAAGGGCGGTGAGTGTATTTTTTCGCGTATTTCGCATCAGTGGTTGGCCTCCGCACGAGCTCGCAGTAATTCCTGTTGTCGCCACTGAAGAAGCTGTGGCTGCATCTCCCGCTGTACCTCTTCCAATGCCTGTGTGGGTGTTTTGGTCAGCAGGCTTACCTCGTCATAAGAGTTGCTGAGTGAGTTTTCATACTGCGGCCATATCGCCATTTTGGGAGGCGGTATGGTGTTCTTGCCCATAGCCTGTTGAGCAAAGAACCTTGCCAGCGGGTTTTTATTCGTTCGGTAGAAGCCGGGCTCGTTCTTGATGAGCGGCGACATCTTCCACTGCAATCCGCAAAGCATGTCCATGCCCTTAGGAGATTCCAGGAAGCGAACGAACTGGAAGGCTGCATCAGGATGTCTCGCACCGCGTGGAATCGTAATTACGTCCTCATCGCTGAAGGTGGACCCCTTCAGATCTGGGCGCGCGGCAGGGAATGGAAAGGGCGCAACACCAAACTGGGGGTCTTTGCCGCACATTTGAGGCGAAAACATATTGATGTAGTGGTACATCCAAACACCCTGAATCTCCATGGCGACCTTGCCGCTCATGAATCCGTTCTGAGGAGATGAGAACTGTCCCAACCCACTCTTGAAGGAGGAAAGATTCGTTGTACCGAATTCTTTGGTGAAGTGCTGAATCCAGCGATAGGCTTCAATATTTCCGGGATCTGTAGCGGTAATCCGGTCTGCACCGTCCCACAGGCGCCCGCCAAAGAAGTAGCCCCAGCCCCAGTTCCACCAGCCAGGTTCACTGGGCAGAAATCCCGCTACTTCCAGTTGGCCGGATGGCGACCGTTTGGATAGCCGCTCGGCATCCTTGTCCATCTCTTCAATAGTGTAGTTTCCGTTGTGCCAATCACGAGGCTTGTCCGGGTCCATACCAGCGGCCTTAAACATCGCGCGATTATAGAAAAGAGCTGTTGATGCCGGGGTTGTGGGCAGCGCGTACTGTTGACCATTCGCGGTTCCTTCATCCCAGAAGGCTGGAATGTACTGGCTGCGGTTAATGCCGTATTTCTCTAGAAAGGGCGTTAAGGGAAGCACCGCTTTATCATCGGCATACTGTGTGACATTCGGACCGTAAAGGCCCGCAAGATCCGGTGGATCACCGCCTGCTACAGCCAGTAGTGTCTTGTTTTCAATTCCGCTAATGGTGAGAAGATCCACATGAATCTTGTTTTGGTGTGTGTTGTAATAGTGCACCACCTGTTTGATTGCATCGCCTTCGAAGCCGGTCCACTTTTCCCAGTATACAATATGTATCCTGTTGTCATGAGGATGAGGTCGCACGACATTTTCACTGTAGGCTATCGTTCCTACGATGAAAGCGATAAACAGGGGCGTCCAGAGTCTACGAAGTTGCATCGGGTTCCTCGACGGCCGTCCAAAAAGTTACAACCATTATACACCAAAGTTACGGCTGGCGGCAGTGTTAGATCCCCTATTACATCTCTAAAGCAAGCTATAGCTAAACGTTAATGCTCAATTATCAGCAACGATTACTATCATTATTTGTTTTAACCGCGC
>JAJZFK010000381.1 GCA_021805405.1 bacterium | reverse complement strand
GGTTGAAATGGCAGCTAAATCCTTGCGAGGACGCACCGACAAAAAATTCGCAATTGGTGCGGCAGCTAGTGGTATACCAGCACTTGGCTGGTATTGGCTGGGTGTTAAACACCTTCATTATCTTATGCCTGCTGGTATCGCCTTGTGCGGTTTAACCGCAATGTTCGCCTTGTTTCTGTCCTATAGTGGCAAATTACACGCGTTTACTGATGAAGAGCATCAGATGTGGACTAGCCTACTCATATTGACCTTTCCTGCGTTAATTGTTTGGGGTTTTAGCACCGAATTCACTAAGGCGCTTACTGGTAACCATTTACAATCTTTGCTTGTGGCGTTTATTGGCACACTAGCATTTACGTGGGCTCGTGACATTACCGCCTTTCCACTCATGGTTGCCACGATTTGTGCAGTGATTATGCGTGGAATGTGTGCCCAGGAAAACCACAGGCCTGCCCTGGACAAGAACAAGACCTACTGGCCGTTAGGAATGCTAAAGACATTTGTGGTCATTGTATCATTAAATGGCATTTGGGCACTCGTCGCCACTACGTTAATGAGTCATATTGCCGGTGGTTCCCTCCACCCGTAGCAACTGCGCCCCGGGCATCGTTTGCTATGTTGCGGCCACTATTCCCTGCGCCTCGAAGCTGTTCTTGCTAAATACCCATGCTTGGGGTACAATAGCCTATTCTAAGGAGGTCCATCGGTGCCGAACATTAAGTCTGTAAAAAAAGATGTGATAAAGTCACGCAAAAACCATGAACGCAACATTTCTGCCAAGTCTGCGATGAAAACGTTCATCAAGAAGGCTAGGACAGCGGTTGATACCCCAGCGGTGGAACCTGCAGAAACGTCCGAGGCGTTGCGTCTCGCTATCAAGGCAATTGATAAGACCGCTCAGCGAGGTATCATCCACAAGAACCAGGCTGCTCGTCGTAAGAGCCGCTTGATGAAGCATGCCAACGCTACAGCGCAGGCCTAACAAAGACCTGCAAGCAATTTTTAAGGGCCGCCCTCCAATTGGTGGGTGGCCCTTTACTATTTCATCGGCGTGAAATAACAGCGCACGTTATGCCTTGGTGGTTAGCAGGATAACAAGAAGCTGAACGTTTCTCACAACATCCTGCCCGAATACCGCTTCCTCGTCATCGGCACCTGCCTTGTTTGCCATGTCGCACTGTAGCAGCAGATCCTGTGCACGGGTAAGCCGGTTAAATCCCCAGTTTTTAGCCATACCAAACAGCGCGCCAGCCTTAAACGAGACCTGTGTGATACATCCCTCGGTGGGTAGCATTTCTAGGATATCTGCCGACAGGTTGCGCACACTGTTGGGTGGAATACGCTGCTCCATTAGCCATCTAGCCTGCCAAACAAGCTTTATCTGTCGGCTCAAAATGGCAAGAAACTTCCCGGCAACAGCCTGCGGACGCGGGTCATGTCTATGGAGTTCTGCAAGGAGTAATAGCGAAGTATCCGTGTCACCACGCATGACAGAATCTACAGTCTGAAATAGCGTGTCTTCAGGAATATCGGATACGAGTCGCTGAATATCCTGATTGGTTACCGTTGGACGTTCCCCCACATATGCAGTCAGTTTTTGCAACTCCTGGTCCAGCCTTATAAGGCTACTACCAGCGGTTTCTGTAAGAAATGCAGCTGTCTCTGGCGACATCGCTTTGCCGGCCTGTTTACACTGCTCTACTACCCAGGATTTGAGCGCATCGCCCTGCAACTGCCCGCACGCCACCGTTGCCCCTACGCTCTTAATTGCAGAATCAAACTTGGCTGAGATAATTGTTTTGCGCCGATTGTCCTCCTCCAGCGCGGCAGCAACCAGGACTACACAGGCCGTATCGGGAATCGACGAGGCTTTCTCGGCAAACATCTCTGCGTCGGATGCACTACCGCGCTCGCGCCACTTTTCCGCACCCTTAACCAGAACCATTCGACGTTCTGCACCAAACGGTACCTGGCCAGCGGCGCGAATTATTGTATTGGCGTCACATTCCGAGAGGTGGAGTATCTCATAGTCAAAATCGCGCCAATCTTCAGGAACCACGTGGTCGGATAACGCTGCAACTGCGATGTCTTTCCAACGCTCCTCGGCACCCCACAGCAGGTAGAGCTTATGCAGACCGGCGCTCCACATATCCTGCGGCTTGGCAGGTTTAAACGTTAACTCCAAGCGAAACTCCTGGTGTTAAGCACCTTGCGGCTGTCTTGTGCGGTGAGGACTTTTACGAGCATGGTGGAGTTGTTACGAGCACTCTGCAGCTCCGCCGTGTCTGCCTCGTGCGCGCCATAGGCAGCCCGTTCAAATGCGGCAGTAAGACTGAACAGTGCCTCAGAATAGGCATCGTCTGTCCAGGTGAGCTTGGTTGCCACCTGTGCTGCAAATTCCGTAGAGGTAAGGCTAGGTGGCCTGCGAATACCATGCTTCTCTAGCGCGGTAACCACAGCGAAGTAGGATGCAATTATCTGTGAGGAGGAGGGAGTAGTTTGCCCCCTCTTCCTCCTCTCACCGGAGCGTAATTTATCGAGGATCTCAACCTTAAGCACGTAACACAGAATTCCGCAAACAAGGATCACCGCCGCAACTGGAACCGGACCGTTCGACTGAATCCAGTGTAAAAAGCTGGTATTCGTTCCTGGGGCAGTCGTGTGCTTCGTAATATCTTTAGAGCCACCCGTCGCGTCAAAATTAATCCAGCCATAATGCGGGAAAAACACTTCGGCCCACAGGTGCTTCTGGCTAGCTCGCACTACCCACACCCCATTGGAACCGGGATCACCCTCCAGGAATCCGCTCGCCAGGCGCGCGGGCACGCCTGCATACCTGCAGAGTATCACCATTGCTGCCGCAAATAGATCACAGTAACCTTGATGAGAATTGAACATAAAATAGTCGACAACATTTACTCCGTGGGGAGCAGCAGGAGCGTTAAGATTGTAATCACAATGCGATGAGATATATTGACGAATAGCACTCGCCTTATCGTACTCGTTGGTCAAACCCTTTGTAATGCTATTGGCAAGCTGCTGAAGTCTGCTGTCGTTCACATCGTTTACACTGGTTTGCAGGCACATCTCCGTCACGGGTTGTGGAAAATCACCGGGTGCGTAAGGTGCCTGTCTAAGCTTGGCGGGATCCTGGCATGCCACTCGTGAAAACACTGTATATGTGGTGCCTTTAATCATATTATCGTTCGTGAAGATAGTACCACTACTGTTGCCCGCAAGGGTACTGAAACTGCCTTGAATGCGTTCGATCTTGTCTGCACCGTACAGAGTACTGAAGCTTCCACCGGTCACGGAAATCTGCTGGCGTATTACCGTGCTATCCTTCATCTGCTTGTCGGGAAGATCCAGGATCTGCGGCACCATGCGGAAAACCGACAGTGGAACCTGCGCATAACCGTACCCCAGACCCTGATCACTACTTGGTATCTGGCGCAATAGGTTGCTGCTTGTATCGGGATTTATGAACGAACGACCGGTAAACACAGTGTATGTCGCTCCCTGCCAATAGAGAGTGCCCTGGTAACTTGTGTTCACCTGCATCACTGGAACGTCGGAGTTTGCCGTTGGCCCGGTTGCTAGCGCAATGTGGTGGTGCTCTGTAACCTGCAGTCCGGGCATCAGCGAGCTGAGAAGACCGGTCCGATTGCCGTCGGGAGCTGCCACGTTACCAAACAGCGTGGTTCCTAGTGCCTGAATGGGAACCTGTACCACATTTGCCAGCGCCAGCGACCCAATAAGGCAGCCTACGGCCAAGCCCATCTGCCCAAGAAAGAAATCTTTGCTTCCTGTTATTCGGCATAGTCGACGCGAACGTAACGTTTGCAGATAGTTGTCGTGCACCATGAGAAATGTGGCAGCACTTATAAAAACGAGAAATGCCTGCTGTATGAGGGGATCGGTATCACGCACACTT
>JAJZFK010000043.1 GCA_021805405.1 bacterium | reverse complement strand
TGTCGAGTTGGATCTGAGCTTCAGCGCTCCCTTTATGATCTCCATTTGTGTAAAGGTTTCGCACGCGGGCAACCAATTCGGGGAATGAGTTTGCGGTACCTGAAATCGAACCTGCGCCGCCCACTGCAGTAATATTCTGGGTGAGGTGATCGTTGCCTGCGAAAACTGCAAGTTCAGGAAAATCCCTCACAAAAGCTGCTGTGCTCTCCCATTCTCCAGTGCTATCTTTTAACCCGGCAAGATTTGGGTGTGGAAGCAGCGCATCAATAATCGCTCCCGTGATGGGCACCATGGAAAATTGAGGAATGTGATAGAGAAGCACTGGTATATTCGCGGAATCTAACACCTGCCGGAAATACTGGATTAGGCCTTCTTCTGATGGCTTTTTAAAGAAAAACGGTGGGAGAACAAGCACTGCGTCTGCGCCCGCAGCCGCAGCATGTACGGTAAGCGATATGGCGTCCTCAACACTAGCAGCACCAGTGCCTGCAATGACCTTCAGCCCAGCTTGCGCATCGATCGCCGTTTCGAGAAGCTTCTTCCTTTCATCTACCGAGAGGCTTGTTCCTTCGCCGTTGGTCCCGGCAACTACAACTCCCTCGATGCCGGACTGTTTCTGCCATTGGAGCAGCTGGGAAAATCCAGAAAAGATGACTTCACCATTCGAGTTGAACGGGGTGGCTATCGCTACGTAAATTCCATTAAGGTTTAAAAATCGCCTCGAAGTTGTAGGCATTGGTGTATGAACCTCTTAATTTGTGTTATTGTTCTGGTTGCCGTTGTTTGAACCGGCAGGAGAAGGTGGCGGCTGGGATAAATTTGTGTCGTTAAGGAAATCGTGCCGGTATGTACACTGCTTAATGATTACCCGCTCGTACGGGGCTGCTGCCGGAATCGACGTCAGTCCATGTTTCACCATAACCTGCTGCAGTACGGCTGCAAAGGGATCGATATTACCCCGGTTAACCTTGCGATCGAAAAGGGTGGTCATACCCGCTTCCGAGTGGACGACGTCGCTCACTAAGCCTGTTAAAACTGACCCATTAATGTTTACGGAAACGGGGTCGTTGCCGGGCCAATAATCCGCGCCAGCGACTTCAATTTGGGCTATTCTGAACGCACTGCTCTTCTCGCCTGCGTGCTGAAACACTGCAGTAAGACGTTTATCGCGAATAACAGCCATCACGGCATCAGAGCCTACCAGTTCACTGCCTGTGTCCGGGTTAACTACATCAAGCGTGCCATCTGGGGTAACATCCACGCCAAAACTGCGGAAATCACGATTATACGCTGTCAAATTGTCAAGTTTTTCACGCGTCAACACATGCATCAAATCTCCTCTTCCATCACCGCTAGTGATGAACTGTAGGAATCCTATAGACACGTAGCCAGTGTCGTAAGTGTTTACGGAGTCAAAGCCGCCCTCCAGCATTGACACTGCCCGGGCTGCCTTTGCTTCCTGTTTTGTAAGTCCTGCGCGTTTAAACAGGTTGTCCAGCTCGGAGGCAGGCATCGAACGAACGGCGGTTCCGCCGGTGTCTGTGCCTTGCGGGAACCGATAATAGGCGTAACTTAACGGCACATCGGTGTGATCCTGATAAGTGTAAGAGGAGCCGTCGTCAAAGGTTACAGTAGTGGTTTGTGGAGCGACAACATCGGCGAATGGCGGGGCGTCTCCACAAGCAGCCTGAAGTCCTGATGGCATGGGGCCGGGAGATGGAGGCGCCGTACCTTCGAGCCCCAGCTTCGTGCCAACCTGCAGCTTCTCGTTATCACCATCAGCAACAACTTGAGCCCGATACTTGTCCCATGCAATTGCAGCGGTGACCCAGTTTCGCCATGTCTGCTGGGCCGGTAGTGTTTCTACCGCGGTAGGGGACGTAGTAGGTGGGGCAGCCGCAGCGCCCTCGGCAACCTGATACTTAAGTAACCACGCTGAACCTGCGGGATCGGGCCGCACCTGCCAGACTCCGTTTGTGACGATATTCTGAGGTAAGCCTTGAACCATTCTGCCTGGCTGCATCCAGAACGCCGCAATTTGTGCCCGCTCTGCTGGGGAAAACATGGGGACTGGTGCCGCAGTTAACGAGGGTGTTTGAGCAATCGCTGACGCACAGACAACTGCGAACATTCCCATGGTTACCCTTATGGATGCTCGCCACCAATGGTCATGCGGTTGTAAATTCATTTGTGCGTCTGCAAGTATGTTTCTCTATTCAGTAATGTGGAAATCGTAACAATATTAGCCATAAGGCTCATGATATCCTTCCCACATTTCGCTACGGTAACCTCAATAACATCAAATAGAAAACCGATGCGGGTTATTCGTACCTGCCGGGGCCGCTGTTATTCTTACTCTGGCGAAGACGAACAAAGTAGGTCACTAGCAAAATTGCAGCGCAGATTCCAATCGCACCAAATATCTCCTCCTGAGTCGACACCACTGCGGGCGGAACAGTAACCGTGTTCGTAGTAGCGCCTTGCGCCATAACAACGCGGGCTGAAATTAGAGACAGCACAAACACGAGGGCAGATGAAACCAATTGTTTGTTTGAGCGATGACAGGTGAGCATAGGTGAGTACCTCCAAAAGGGGCTGGCCGGGTAGCTATTCGTCCATTGCCGAAAGGGCAGCGACCGGCAGTCTCCTTCGACGTTCTGGCGGCAACAACCGCTCCAGAGTATCGTCAACTGTGATGATACCAAGAAGCTTTTCGTCATCCGAGACAACCGGTACGGCCAAGAGACTGTACCTGCCAAAGACCTGGGCTACCTGATCCGCATGATCCTCCACATAGACGTGGATTACGTTGCTAACCATAATATCGGAGACGCAGGTTTCGGGAGGAGCAATTATGAGATCGCGCAATGAAAGAACGCCTACAAGCCGCTCTTCTTCATCTACGACATAAATGTAATAAATCGTTTCAGCCTTCGGTGCCAATTCACGCAAGTGCTGTATTGTCTGGTCGCACGTGAGGCCAGCTTCTATGGCTACGAGCTCCGTGGTCATCAGTCCACCGGCGGAGTCTTCGTCATAAGCAAGGAGTTCTTTAACATCGCGAGCTTCCTCTGGTTCCATCTGCTCCAGCAACTCATCGCTTCGTGCATCCGGCAGGTCATCCAGCAGGTCGGCAGCCTCATCTGGCTCCATCTCCTCCAGGATATCTGTGGCTAACTCATCATCCAGCTGCTGCATTATCTGCACCTGCGTGGCGAGGTCTGCCTCTGCTATGGTATCTGCTGCCGTTTCTGTATCGAGGCTTTCAATAACCTCTTTGCCATCCTGGGGGCTCAACTGCTCAACAATGTCCGCTATGTCTGCGGGGTGCAACCGGGCAATCTTGTCGTGAGAGACCCGCAACTGAATACGCCCGCTAGCTGTGCCAGGCTCTAAAGTCTGAACGTCATCCCATGCAATCAGTTTGCTGCGCAGCGGTTTGCCAATGAGCCTCGCACTCTTTTCTACCAGGACGCTTATAGCACCCAGCCTTCGCAGGGTTGCTCTCAAGCTGGCGTCGACACCTACAACGCAATACTGACCATTGCACTCCGCCAGGCGCACATCGCTCACTCGTACTACACGTGAGCCCTGTACATCCACGATCTGCTTGTCGAGAACGTCGCGCCGCAGTCGTAAGTCTCCATCATCGGGTGAATGAAGGTTTATGGAGCTCAATGGTACCCGCAGGGTTATGTCACCCTGAATTTCGCCGGTGCCTAATGGGCCATCCGGGTCTTTGTCAAACTCTATCACACTGTAAGGAAGGCATCGCTCTCCGTCACGGGTGTTTATTATAAGCGCCGTAAGTGAGGGAAGCCTCCCCTCCGACGAGATAACGGCATCTACCACTTTTCCCAGTGTCGATTTTTCCTGTGTAACCACACGCTTATTTAGTATCTGCGTGAGATATTTCATGTTGTGGCCTCACAAATCTTTCCACGGAGATCGAGCATCTCGCGTGCGTGTTGAACAACCGTCGGGGTGGGCTCCAACCCGCCTAGCATTCGTGCCACTTCCAGCAGCCGTTCCTCCTCGGTGAGTGTTTTCACCTGTACAGTGGTTTCATCTACCTGCATACACTTCTCCACCGCAAGATGACTTCCTGCGCGCGACGCAATTTGTGCTAGGTGCGTAATACATATTATTTGAACAAATTGAGCAAGGTTCTCAAGTTTATCGGCAATTCTGTGAGCCGTTCTACCACCGACGCCCACATCAATTTCATCAAAGATCATCGTAGGCAGAGATTCCTGGCGTGCAAGCGCACTCTTAATTGCCAGCATGACCCGAGATATTTCGCCACCAGAGGCTGTGCGAACAAGCTGTTTGGGAGCCTCGCCAGGGTTTGTACTAATCATAAATTCTACCCTATCGGCTCCATTGGCATCAGGTTCGCGTTCGGTGATCTGAACTTCGAACGTAGCCTTCTCCAGGGCTAGGTCTTTCAGGTCTTTTAGCACCGCTTCCGCAAACTTCTTCGCGCTCCCCATACGCACCGAAGTGAGCTTACCGCACGCATTTAGGAACTGGTTGCTTACTGCATTAATTTCGCTGTCCAACCTTGTACATGTCTCATTAGACGATTCTATTTCCTGCAGTTCCTTGGTGGCGCACTCGTTGTAGGCGATAATTTCCTCAATGGTATCCCCGTACTTGCGCTTTAGTGTTTTAATCGCGTCCAGGCGGTCCGCAAGCTGCTGTTGCTTCTCGGGGTTAAACTCAATCTGCTCACTATACCGTGCAAGATCACGCTCTACTTCAATCAACTCCAGTCGTGCGGTGCGCACAACCATAAGTGCCTCTGTGAGTGTGTGATCCATCGCAGCAGCGAGTGCCAGGGAGTCCTCACAAACGGAGAGTCTGTCTAATATTCCAAAGTTATCGTCGCTAGTTAGGGCGTTGACCGTTTCCTGCGTGGAAGCAGCTAATTTTTGTGAGTTTGCCAGGCGGCTGAATTCCGTTTCAAGAGCCTGGTCCTCCAGGGGCTGCAAGTTCGCACGTGTGATCTCGCTAACCTGGTATGACAGAAGGTCATGACGTTGTGCTCGTTCACGGTCGTTTGCCTCGAATCGTGCTCGCATACTTCGCAATCCTGCCAGCTTTCGGTACAGCTCTGTAACAACATTACGCAGATCCGCAACGTGTTTGCCTGCCCAGTCATCCAGCAGTCCAACATGTTTCGCCTGAGATAGCAGGGATTGGTGTTCGTGTTGCCCGTGCATATCTACAAGTAGCGCACCCACCTGTTTTAGTTGAGCGACGCTGGCCAACCTGCCGTTAATGCGGCACACATTCTTTCCAGCCGCCGTTATCTCTCTATTAACTATTAACTGCCCATCTTCCGGAGCGTAGCCCATTTCTGTTAACATGTCACACACAACGAGGCCCCGCGAAACGTCAAAGACCGCATCAACCGACGCCCGGTCCTTGCCAGTTCTTATCATCTCCGCCGAGCCGCGCGCGCCAAGTACAATGCCCAGCGCATCTACAAGGATAGACTTGCCAGCACCGGTCTCACCTGTTAATACGGTAAGGCCGGCACCGAAGTCTAGCTCAATCGTGTCGATTATAGCCAGGTTGCGAATTGACAGATGCAGGATCACGCGGTTAATGACTCCAGTTCGATAATCTAGGTGGTTGGTCTATGCCGTTTGTAGTAATTGATAAGGCCATTAGTGCTACAGTCATGACTCTCGGATGGAGTATTTGCTTCTAGTTCCGGTAAGATAACCTTTGCAAGCTGCTTGCCGAGTTCAACACCCCACTGATCGAACGAATTGATGTTCCAGATGATGCCTTGTGTGAATATTTTGTGTTCATACATTGCAATAAGCGAACCCAGACTGCGTGGAGTTACTTTCTGTAACATGATCGAGTTTGACGGACGGTTGCCAGAGAAGATTTTGTGTGGCACCAAGGCATCTATCTGCTCGCGAGTGTAGTGGGCTGCAACCAGCTCAGCTTCCACTTGGGCTGCCGTTTTGCCCTGCATAAGGGCCTCGGGTTGAGCAAAGAAGTTAGACAGAAGAATCTTGTGGTGTTCTCCAATTGGGTTATGCGATTCTACAGGAGCGATGAAATCGCAGGGTATTACGCGAGTACCCTGATGAATTAACTGGTAGAAAGCATGCTGCCCGTTAGTACCTGGTTCACCCCATATTACCGGGCCAGTGGTGTAGCTAACAGTGCTTCCATCGCGCGTAACGCTTTTTCCGTTGCTCTCCATGTCTCCCTGCTGGAAATAGGCAGCGAACCTGTGTAAATATTGGTCATACGGCAGAATTGCGAGGGACTGTGCGTCAAAAAAGTTGGAATACCATACACCTAGAACGGCCAGTATCACTGGCATATTCTGCTCTAGTGGAGCTGAACGGAAATGTTCGTCCATCTCAAACGCCCCGGTGAGCAGGTCCACAAAATTATCCATACCTATAAATATTGCGATAGAGAGACCTATTGCAGACCACAGTGAGTAGCGGCCTCCTACCCAGTCCCAAAACTGAAACATATTCTGCGTGTCGATACCGAACTTGTGCACCTCACCAGTGTTGGTAGACAACGCCACAAAGTGCTTGGCCACAGCGGCGTCAGTTCCTGCAACATTAACCAGCCACTCTCTCGCCGTGTGGGCGTTGGTCATTGTCTCCTGTGTGGTGAAGGTTTTGGATGCGACCAGGAACAGTGTTGTTTCTGGAGACAGCGGCTTCAGTGTTTCTGCTATATGTGTACCATCGACATTTGAGACAAAATGCACATGCAGCCCAGGCTTGCCGTACGGCTTAAGCGCTTCGGTAACCATCACCGGACCAAGGTCCGATCCACCTATGCCAATATTCACGACATCTGTGATTGGTTTGCCTGAGTAACCTCGCCATGTACCAGACCGTACCGAGTCTGAAAATGTCCGCATCTGGTCAAGCACAGAGTTAACATCAGGCATGACGTCTTTCTGGTTTACCAGGATCGGGCGGTTTATCCGGTTTCTAAGAGCGATATGTAAAACAGGACGGTTCTCTGTAATGTTTATTCGATCTCCGTTGAACATCCGCGTGATCCACGATTGAAGATTGCTCTGCCTCGCCAGGTCCAGGAGCAGCGACAAGGTTTTGTCATTAATGATGTTCTTCGAGTAATCCAGCAACATCCCGTTAAATCGTACCTGGTAGCGGTCAAACCTGGTGGCGTCTTCGGCGAACAGATCGCGCATGTGTACATGGGACATTTCACGATGATGCTCTGAAAGGGCTGACCAGGCTGCACTTGCTCTTAATGGACACATTTTCGTTTCTCCCTGGGTATCATCTCGCTTCCGGGGAAGTGAGCATTATAGATTAGTAAACCTCGTTAGAAATTGCAATCAGCGCGATGAAGTGCCGGTGGCGGCAAGACACCATCCATAGGGCGGAAGCGTTACTTCTGCACCTGTAGACGAATCTATAGGCTTAGTATTTCCATCTACCAGTGTTAGCGGCTTCAGTAGTTTATATCTGCTTCCAGTTAGCGAGACAGTATGTTCAGCGTTGCTTCGATTCATCAGGACGACCACTAATGATTTGCCTAGCTGCCTTGAGAACCCGAATGTACCTTCGGAGTCGTTAACCACGATTGGAAGGTAACTACCGAACTGTAGCACTTTTAAATGCTCCCGTAAATGAATAAGGGTTCTGTAGAAGTTGAGGATCTCCATATCCCACTTTGACTTGTCCCACTCCATTGCACGGCGATCGTCCGGATCATGCCCACCGTGCATCCCGATTTCATCACCGTAGTAGATACAGGGTGTTCCGGGGTAAGTGAGTTGAAAAAGTACTGCCTGCCGTTCACGTTGCCAGCTATGGTCAAATGAATTGTTTATTCTAACCGTATCGTGGCTATCCAGAATATTGAACATTACATGGTCTGCAGCCGGTGGGTAGTCGCGCTGAATTCGATTTAGAGTAGTGCTGAACTGTGAGGTGGTTGCGCTATCGTTGGCGAAAAAATCTAGAACTGCCTGGCGCCATCTGTAGTTCATAACGGAGTCAAACTCGTCGCCTTGTAACCATGGCGCAGCGTTGCCCCATATTTCACCTACGAGGTATGCGTTGGGATCCTGGTGCTTGACTACTTTGCGGAATACCCTCCAGAACGCTGGATCCACCTGATCTGCGGCATCTAGTCTCCACCCGTCTACGCCTGCATATTTCATCCAATACCTTACGACGTGAAACAGGTAACTTCTAACTGGTGGACTGTCAACATCAAGCTTAGGAAGTGACGGCGAATTAAACCAGCCGGTGTATCCGGTTTCCCCATTCCGTACGTGCAGGGGAAAGTGATGAATAAAGTACCAGTTTTTATAAGGTGACGCTGGCCCCAATGTTAGGAGGCTCTTGAATGCGGGAAAATCGACACCCGTATGGTTGAAAACACCATCCAGGATAACGTGCCACCCAACGGTATGTGCACGCATGACAAAATGCCTAAGATCAGCGTTAGTGCCGAAATGAGGATCAACTTTCAGGTAGTCGGTTGTGTCGTAACCATGGTAGGTTCTTGCCTCAAAAATCGGATTGAAGTAGATCGCGTTAATTCCAAGGGCTTTTAAGTACCACCAATGCTGCTCAATCCCGGCAATGTCACCTCCTTGCCAGTGTGTAAAATCTGGTTTAGAGCCAAACGGAAGCATGTGTGGCTCAACCTTGGAGGGATTTCCATCAGCAAACCGATCCGGAAATATCTGATAAAAAATTGCACTCCTTGCCCAAGCTGGAGTAATAAACGGCGGAAAATTGTCCGTGGAAATCCGAAAATAGTGAATTGTGCCTGTGTCTGCCTGCAGTCCGTCCGCATCTAGCCGCATCGCATTTGGTCCGTCGTGTAACCGGAATGCGTAACTAATCATCCTGGGACTGGCCGGTATCCGTACGCGCCATGTATCGTATATCAGGTTGGTACTAGCTATGTGCATCAGAATTGGTGCTTTGCCGGGCTGTAGAAAGTAGCACTGGGCAACATCGTGTACGCGCGTCTTAAGATTTATCTCTATTGTGGAGCGACTAAAGCGAGTAATGTACGGTGAGGTGGGGTGATGCACAACCCCATCAGGAGTAATGCTGTCGTCGTTAGTTCGGTCGGGATAGCTTGTATAATCCGGTGGTGAAACGACTAGCACGCTGTTTACGTTGCCATTGCCATCATCCTGTACCGGCAGGTTTGGGGCATCTATCCATTGCTTTCCGTCTATGACGTACTTAAATGTATATTGGCCGGGAGACAACGGGAGCGATAAGGTCCAGGTATTCGTACCAGGCTGATTGTGCATGGGATTCGCTGTTGGGCTCCAACCGTTAAACGATCCCGCGACACTTACCGATGAAACAGGCTGGCTAGCTGTGTAAGAAAATTGCGCCGACGGTTGTGCTGGCGCAGAACTTGCCCACACCATTGTAGCAATGGCGGTTACAACCATTGAAAAGAATTTTAGCATACAGTAATTATACTGCCCTACGGCCCAGTACTATACACCGATTATAGGATATACAGGTGCGCTGGAGTTACGGTTAGCACCTGCATTTGGCGCTGCCGGGTATAATTGCCTCACAATTAACTTACGTTGCCCGCCAGGTGCGCAGGCAGCACAGGAGTAGCAATGAGCGAACTGGCAGGTATTCTTGATGGCACCGCAACGGCTAAGGCAATACGGCTAGAGATAGCGGCAGAGGTTAAACAGCTCGTTGCAACCGGCGCCCAGCCTCCTCATCTAGCCGCTGTTCTCATAGGAGATGATCCTGCCTCGCATACTTATGTAGGGATGAAACAGAAGGCGTGTACATGGGTAGGTATGCAATCCTCCATTCACCGGTTGCCGGCGTCTTGCACTCAGGAAGAGGCAATCAACCTGGTGAAGGGCCTTAACAATGATCCCTCAATCACCGGAATACTAGTTCAACACCCATTGCCATCGCACCTTCATGAACCGGCCGTCCTGGATTGTGTCTCAATCCCAAAGGATGTAGACGGAATAAGCCGTGGCAGCCTGGGCGGGCTTATAAACGGCGAACCTGCGTTTGCCTCCTGTACTCCTGCTGGAATCATAGAGTTGCTGGATCGTTATAAGATTACCATCCAAGGCAGGCGCGCTGTGGTCGTGGGACGCAGCATCATTCTTGGCAAGCCTGTAGCGATGATGCTTCTCAACAGAAATGCCACAGTAAGTATCTGTCATTCGCGTACTGCTAACCTGGCCGAAGAAATCCTGCGCGCGGACATCGTTGTGGCTGCAGTGGGTAGGGCGGAGCTTATTACTGGTGAAATGGTAAAGCCGGGTGCCGTCGTTATCGATGCCGGTTACAATAGGGTTGAGGGACGCGCAAAGGATGTTGGCGATGTTGAGTATGAAAGTGCCCGCGCCCGCGCATCCTGGATTACCCCGGTACCAGGCGGAGTGGGGCCAATGACCATCGCTATGTTACTGAAAAACACGTTAAGGGCTGCCCAAGGCAAGTTCTCCTAATTTATATGGTGGCTCAAGCAATTACTTGCAACACAGATATTGCAGCCAGATACCACAATAATCTGCCACAAGTGGTCAGCATACTGGTTGTCGTGCCACACAATCAACGCAATTTGTAACTTGCTGCTGTTGAATGGTATTATTAGATATTCGCTACAACGTGTAGATGGAGACGAATAGCTATGGGCCGCTCTAGTCTGTTGCGCAATTCAATCCAAACGCTCCTTAAAATATCTAATGAGGGAGCCTCGTTACAAGACTTCCTGAGCAACCTTACCGAGGAGGCACGCAAGTTAACGGCTGCTTCGACCTGTATTCTCTGTTTAAAGGCCGAGAATAGCGAGAGCCTGGACTACACTGCGGCATCCGGAAATCTTGCACAATACCTGGTTGGTCTGCGCGTGAACCTGGACGATTCCCCCATGAGCACGGTCGTTCGTACTGGCCAAGCACGGCTGTTTGAAGGAGAGCGAATACCGCTTACCGCGGGCCTGTTCGATAGTGACGTAACCGATTCATCATTTCAGGAACGCAGCCAGAACTCCATCTCCGCAGGCGTAATAGTACCGTTGAGAGCCGGTAACGTAGTTTGTGGGGCGTTGGCAGCCCTCAATCGCCCAGGTGACAGTGCACGAAAGGTGTTTAGCCAGGACGACGTGGACACCATGCTCCTCCTCGCAGAGCTATTTGACACTGCGCGACAAAAGGACAGCTCCACGAGAGACCTGTTTGCGCGAAACCGCGAGTTACACGTTCTTTATAGCACGATGGCGACTTCCGAGGCTCTAATAAACGTGCAGGCCGTTCTAGATCGCGTGGTACAGGCAACTACATCGAATATTGACAACAGTGCCGTCGCACTCTTTTTGATGAACGACGAGCGAACGCACCTATATATCGCCTCAGCGTCGGGCCTAAGTGACGCACATCGCGAGATTATGCTAGCTGCCGATTGCAAACTCGCTGAGAATATACTCGTTACAGGTGAGGCACTTTCAACATCGCAACTATCCGAATACCCAGACCTAACCGATTTCACGGGCATTTCCGCTGGGTCAGTCATGGCTGTACCTGTACAGGGACGCAACGAACCACTGGGGTTGCTCGTTGTGTGCAGCCAGCAGCGTAATCTTTACCTCGATGACGACCTTAAGACGCTGCAGGCAGCAGGAGTGCATGCAGGTATTGCCATAGAAAATGCATTACTATATTAGGATGCTAGGCGCCAGGCTGAGGAGAGCAGTGCCCTTTACTCGCTGTCAACACTACTAGGCAGCTCGTTAAACACGACGCACAACTTATACGCTACCGTTGAAAAGGTTCGCGAGCTATTTCGTTGTGATGGAGTGTGCGCATTTGTGGTAGGCGATCAGGAGCAGCATCTTTTCTGCGCAGCCCAAATTGGTATGAGCCAGCCATTTTCAGAGGATGAGCGAATAGTAGCAGGTCAGGGTTTGATCGGTTGGGTTTATGAGTGGCAAACACCGCAGGCAGTGGCTGATATCGGTGCCGACCCACGCAACACCGTAAGCCCTCTCAATACTCATGGCGCAGTTTCGGCGTTGCTGGTGCCTTTACAAATAGGGGAGGTTGCCTTAGGCGTCCTGGTAGTTACCTCGCGCCAGCGGCGGCATTTTACGGTTGCCGAGATGGAGCTGTTGTATACGATAGCGAACCAAGCCGGAGCTGCGCTGTACAATGCACGGCTATATAGAATTGTTCGACAGCGCTCTAACGAAATGCGGCGGTATTTCCGGCGCGTTACAACAGCGCTTGGCGATGCTCTTGACAATGTGGCGACCTCAGAAAAGCTGGTTGCACTTACGCTGGAAATGGTGCGGGCTACTACATGTACCCTCTACCGTTTAAACGGCGACACTCTTGAGTTGGCTGCTTCTGTTGGCTTCAGGGCAGTAGCACAACCCGACAGGGAGGTAGCGGTAGGCACTGGGCTTGCAGGATGGGTGGCGCGCCGCGGCCAGTCGCTTACTCTTCCGGACGTTATGCAGGATGCTCGGTCCTCAGCGCATATTTGGATGCTTCGCGAGCAGCCTGCCTCATACCTCGCGGTTCCTATTCGCGCTGCGCGTCAGACCCTGGGTGTTCTTGAAATTACCACTAGCGAATATCGCGAATTTGAGCGAGATGATGCAAGGCTGCTTACACTTTTTGCGCGGCGAGTGCGGTTTAGTGAAACCCTGAAGTACGAACATGTGTAATACTAGTGCCGCACCGGCTGGGCTAGTCAAAGGCCCGAAAGGTACAGGCGGGAGTCCAATATATGGCATCGTTAGTGGATAAATCTGTGGAATTAAGTGCAGAAGTTAGCCTTCGTTACGCCAGCCTTAAGCAGATTCTTGCTGAAATGGGTGAAGTAGTCGTGGGCTACTCGGGTGGCGTGGATAGTACGCTGCTTCTTAAAGTTGCACACGACGTTTTAGGCGACAAAGCTATCGCGGTTACTGGTGATTCCGAGGCGTTTCCGCAGGGTGAAGTTGACCTCGCACTTGCTGTAGCCGACATCCAGGGTTGGAACGTAGTTCGCACCACGACACACGAACTTGCAAACCCTCACTTTGCTGTGAACAATCCCGATCGGTGCTACCACTGTAAGACGGAACTATTTAGCAAGTTACGTGAAGAAGCTGATCGACTGGGGATTAAATGGATCGCTGATGGCTCTCATGCTGATGACGGTAAGCCGGGGGACCATCGGCCGGGAATGATAGCCGCAACAGAACGGGGTGTACGCAGTCCGTTGAGAGAGGCAGGCCTAACGAAGGCCGATATCCGGGATATTGCGCTGTCACTGAACCTACCCAACTGGGACAAGCCATCATTTGCCTGTTTGAGTTCACGATTTCCTTACGGTACTGCAATTACTCATGATCTGCTAGGGCGACTGGATGAGTGTGAGCAGGTCATGCGGAGCCTCGGTTTTAGGCAGTTTCGCGTAAGACATCACGACACTGTTGCCCGCATTGAGGTCGAACCTCAAGACCTGCTACGCGCAGTAGAGGCGCGGGAAGAGATAACGAAGCGCTTTCGACAAGCTGGATACACCTACGTCACCCTTGATCTGGAGGGTTATCGTACCGGCAAAATGAACGATAATCTTAGGCAGGTATCGCACATCATTCCGCTGGAAGTACGCTCGCGATAAACCTACGCGGTTCGATCGACCGCCTGGATCGAATAGGTTTTGGTGGTGGGAGTCGTCGCGACTGATTTGAACAAGAAGAGCATCAAGTTCCCGGTGGTTTAACGCTATCCTCGAGGAACGGACTGTTTCGCAGTACTAACTTACCCGCTAAATTCAGGAGATTTACCATTGAGACTTGTGAGAAACTCCGTCATTGCTGTAGCACTGGCCCTCTGCATACCACAGTTTGCGTCTGCACAGTCATCTAAGGCAATACTGCTCCGTGCAGGAGAGCTGTATGGCAAGAAGACTACTGTACATGCGGTCATGAATATGAGTATGTCAATTGGTGCCATGGGTAACATCGCTACCAAATCTATAATTTATAGCCTTGGCACCGCGAAATACAGGGTAGAAACATCCATGTTACCTGGACCAATGTCTGCACGGATAGGAACTACCGCAAACAGTTTGATGGTTGCTAACGGTACCAATATTTTTATCTACCGACCGGCGATGAATCAATACTCAGTCATCCCTGAGTCAAAAGCGATCAAATCTGGCATGATGATGAATAATCCATCTCAATCTCTGCTGTCGCCTAAGGGACTTACGTCAATGGCGTCATCTGTCGAAGGGACGGCAACCAAGGTTACCTTCGGCAATACGGCGTGCTGGGCGATAAAAACGCGTTCTTCAATGGCTGGACAGGTGCTTACTGTTTATGTAGCCAGAGCCAATTACCTAATCAAGGGTGTCTCCATGACACTTGCAATGGGCAAGATGTCCATGAAAATGAATGCGATTTTCACCTCTATGAGCTTTCCAAAGAGCCTACCAGCTTCGTTGTTCATCTTCACACCGCCTAAAGGCGCAGTGAAGGTAAACAATGCTGCTCCTATGGGTATGCCTTAAACCTGTTTGCTGTTTTGCGGTCAACTATTGAGCTCGGCCGTGGAAAACACACTTTGGATAACCGACGAGACGTGCACCTGGTAGTAACGTTTTGTTCGCGGTTAGCTTAAATAGGTTTTGACACCGTCTATTTACGTACTGCATTTATATGCGCTCAACGCGCGAATGGTTGTATACAACACAAAACAGGAACCTAATGGATAGCGAACGAATTAGACAGATTCTGGAGTCGGTTAAAGAGGGCAATACCACAGTCGATACTGCGCTGCAGTCGTTAAAGGTACTGCCCTTTGAAGATCTGGGATTTGCAAGAGTAGATCATCACCGAGCACTGCGGCAGGGTATACCCGAAGTGGTTTATTGCCCGGGCAAAACCGATGAGCAGATAGTTTCCATCCTTGAAAAGCTGACAAAACAGAGCCACCGCGCACTGGCCACGAGGGCATCTGCCAGTACTGCCGCTCTGGTGGCAGAGCGGCTTCCCGACGTTACGTATCACCAAACGGCCAGGATAATCGCAGTAAACGGGGAACTTCCGGCGCCAGTGCACGTGCCTGGGGCACCAGGATCCTGCATAGGCACTGTTCTGGTCGCTTCTGCTGGCACAGCTGATATACCAGTTGCGGAGGAAGCCGCCGTTACGCTTACCGAGTTGGGCAGCACAGTTGAACGACTTTACGACGTAGGAGTCGCCGGTCTACACCGACTGCTTAGCAGACATGAGACGCTCATGCGGGCAAACGTTGTTGTTGTTGTTGCAGGAATGGAGGGGGCGTTGGCATCGGTAGTTGGTGGACTGGTTGCACGACCGGTGATTGCAGTACCAACCAGCATAGGATATGGCGCAAGCCTTAACGGGATATCAGCGCTTCTTACCATGCTGAACTCTTGTGCATCTGGAGTTGGCGTTGTGAACATAGACAATGGATTTGGCGCGGCATTTTTAGCCCACAGAATTAATCAGGTTCCGGGGTACGAGGGTTAGTCGAACAGACTAGACACCGACTCGTGGCTGTTTGAACGGCTGATAGCTTCGCCAAATAGGGGAGCCACCGAAAGCACCTTGATTTTGGGGTGTTGTCTCTCAGCCGGAAGGGGTACAGAATCCGTGATCACTATTTCGGTTATTTCCGGTCGTCCGCAAAGGCGTTCAACAGCATTACCGGCCAATATTCCATGGGTAGCAGCAATATAGATTTCGGGTTTGCAGCCGTGGGCAAGCAGGGCATCTACTGCCTGAATGATGCTGCCACCGGTTGTAATCATGTCTTCAACAATCACCGGTACTCTGCCCTTCACGTCACCAGCAAGGTGCGTAACTTCGGTCTCCTGGTGCTCAGGATGGTGCTTATAGCCTACAGCAAGCGGAGCGCCAAGCGCTTGTATAA
>JAJZFK010000084.1 GCA_021805405.1 bacterium | reverse complement strand
CGACTTCTTTGACTGTAACCAAGACCCAAGAATCATCTTTCCTGCCAAAGACTCTAGGCGGATTGACAATCTCCGGGCAATTGAGCTTCTTGACTTCAGCACTCAGCATTTTGGCAGTGCAGGTGTGTGGGATGCATCCATGACGCCTGATGTACTTCATAACAGTGCGGGGGAAGAAGTACCTTTTCCAGGCAAAAACGGGCACTGGATGGATTTTGGAAGTGGCTCATGGGCGAGATACTGGAAAAAGGCTGCAGAGGAGCAGTGTGCAAAATACGATGCACAAGGAGTGGTAGCCGCAGAACTGCCTGTTAACAATACCTTCGTTACCCCTCCTCAACAGTATGCACGCTTCGATGAGCGGGCCGACGCAACGGCAAGGTGGCTTGAGACAGCCCACGATCCAGCACACACTCTACTGATACCCGCCGCACTAGACTTTGAACGGCCAGCAGATTCAGCCACGTTACCGCCAACAATCATAGAGCCACAGTTGCAGGGCACCTTGTGGGACGCATATTTCCCGCTTATAGATGGGGCATGGCTGGAAGGATTCGCAAGACCGTACTGGAGTGGTGAGCCCATCGGCTCTCATCAGTGGGAGATCCAGATGGAGGCAATGGACCGATATGGCGAGGCCGGGCAGGTTTTCGTTGCTATGGCTGCGTATAGCAACACCACCCAGTTAGAGGATGATCTCGCATCGTATCTTCTGGTCGTTCATCACCAGGGACGAGCAGTATTTCAACCAATGCCACTATCAATCAAGGGGCATCCCGATGCTGGGTACAGCCTGGCAGTGCTTCGGCAACAGGTTCTAGAGTACCCGGGATATTTTAATGTTCCTCTTGGACGCCCAATTCAGGTAAGGCACATGGTTCCAGACGGTAGGTTAAACGTTTGGGTGCGGAAATTTCAACACGGCGTAGTCTACTTTAACTCCGATGATCGCGGAACGTTATCTGTCAACCTGGGTTCAGCCATGCGTCGTATGAACGGCTCTTTAGCCCGGCGGGTGACACTTCCACCAATGGGTGGGGTGGTTCTTTTGTATTCCCAAAACTCCATTACCCACGATTGAGCGGCTTGCGGCACTATTGGTGCCGACAAAATAACGCAGGGCCCCACCGATGTGGGACCCTGCGGGTTCGCTTTTCTGCAGCTTCAAATCACCTGCAAACAAAGCTGCGGAGACTTTCGCGAAATACGGCTGAGTATTCATGCGCGGTTACGTCGCGCCTTGCGTTTCGTACGTTGGGCCATTAAGCCAGGTCACGCTACGCATTTCAAACATTACTCAGCGGTAATATGCCTCTTTAAATAGTCCGGTGGCGTCATCCAGAAACTCCTTCGAGAGAACCTGACCACAATACCATTCCATACGGTGGTAACATACCTTGTGTCTTACTCCCTCCACAGAAATTTTCGTCCGAACTGTCACCCACAGGCTGCCTTGCAAACACACCTACCTGGCAGGCCTCCGCGCAAACGTGACACTTTGGAACAGCATTCCGAAACCGCCTCAAACGCGCTGTTCACGGTCACCACTCACTCGGTTATTCCATGTTTTCCTGTGTGTCTGCAATTATAAAGACGAGTCTTTAGCACACGAATGTTCCCTTCGTTTAATGTTTTCTTAATAATTTATTTCCAGCTAGAGGCTACGGCTTGTAGCAGGAATTTAGTTAAGGTAAAGATATTAAGTTAACCATGGTATAATAATAGTATCAACAATAGTCCAATTCTGCATTACGCCTTGGTTTAGCGTCTGCGCCAGGGTCCTATGCAAGTTTCAAGAGGATAATCTAATGGCGACGCCATCGGTTGAGGATTATATAAAGGCTATCTATAAGGTACAGCTGGATTCGGATAACGTTAACGCGCAGGACATCGCCGGTAGGTTGAAGGTTTCCGCAGCCGCGGTTAGCAAGATGTTAAAACGGCTTCAGGAACTACGACTGGTAGATCATACGCCTTACCAGAGCATTGCTCTCACTTCATCTGGCAAAAAGATGGCGCTTGAGATAGTTAGGCATCATAGGCTACTCGAACTGTACCTCGTTGAAGCTCTAGGCTACAGCTGGGATGAGGTTCACGTAGAAGCTGAACGTTTGGAGCATCACATTAGTTTTTTGCCCACACGGTGACCCTATCCCAGACAAGGAGGGCAACATCGACTCAATCACTCGAACGACGCTTGCTACCGAGCTTCCTGGCAGGCTGGTTGTGAAGAGAGTGAGCGATGTAGATGCGGCTCTCTTGCGATTTTTGAAGAGCGAAGGACTGTTTCCTGGTACCGATATTGAACTAATTGAACAAGAACCGTTTGGCGGGGCATTTGTAGTTCGCCTTGAAGACAGGCTTGTTCGAATTGCACCAGATGCAGCGAAGCAGATTTTTGTTGAGCCCTTAGAGGTGGTTGCATGAGTAAGGCGCAATCAGAACAGAATGAACTTCTGCTGCAATCGCCGGGCGGGCCAACTCTTAGCCTGGCCGATGTTCACGGCACAATTAGTGTAAAGCGCGATGGCGCTTTTTTTAAGCGCTTATTATCATTTGTGGGGCCGGGCTACCTTATCGCAGTAGGTTATATGGATCCAGGCAACTGGGCTACCGACATTGCAGGGGGAGCACAGTACGGGTACCTGCTACTTTCAGTGGTGCTGATATCCAGCCTCCTCGCCATTTTTCTGCAGGCACTTTCGGCGAGGTTAGGAATTGCCGCGCGACGGGATCTGGCACAGTGCTGCGCCCAGGTCTACCGGAAACCTGTTAGGATTTTCCTCTGGATCTCTGCGGAGATCGCAATTGTCGCGTGTGACGTAGCCGAGGTATTGGGTGCCGCGATTGCACTTAACCTCCTCTTTCATATCCCGCTGCTGGTAGGCGTACTCATTACTTCATTGGATGTCCTTCTGGTGCTAGCACTTCAGAACCGCGGCTTTCGGTGGATAGAGGGGATGGTTATACTGCTTATTGGCGTGATGGTCATCATCTTTTCCGCCGAAGTTTTCATGGCGCATCCTGCACTACGGCAGGTATTTGGCGGCTTTATGCCGCACTGGCAGATCGTACGGAACGGCGCAATACTCTACCTCGCACTTTCTATTCTCGGTGCTACGGTAATGCCCCACAACCTCTACCTTCATTCTGCACTGGTCCAGACAAGAAAGGTACCAGACACAGACGAAGCGCGTAAGGATGCCGCAAAGATGGTGGGTGCCGATAACTTCATCGCCCTCATGATTGCGCTATTTGTGAACGCAGCTATCCTTGTGCTTTCTGCTGCAACCTTTTTCCCTGCGCACAAGGACGTGGGTGACATACAGACAGCATTCAAGATGCTAACGCCCATTCTTGGCACTTCACTTGCTGCTCCGCTCTTCGCAGTAGCGTTGCTTGCAAGTGGGCAGAACTCCACGTTAACCGGAACTCTCGCTGGGCAGGTTATTCTGGAAGGGTTTACATCATTTCGCATCGCACCGTGGCTGCGACGGTTAATCTCCAGGCTACTTGCCATTGTGCCAGCCGTTGTTGCCATAGCGCTCTGGCAGAGTGATGGGCTAGATAAGCTGATGATATTCAGCCAGGTTGTACTCAGTATCCAACTCCCAATGGCTCTCATACCACTCGTCCAGTTTACAGGGGATCGCAGAATCATGGGGCCGTTAGTGGTTAACAAATGGATAAAGGGACTGGGGTGGTTAACTGCTATCATTGTAACAGGGTTAGATATTTATATGGTAGCAACATCTTTATAAGTTGGTTGAGTATTCCATTGTTTACAACCGGCGCGCGCCACAACCCAACCAACAAAAAAGCACGATTATCCAAATGTCAACATGGATAAATCGTGCTTTGAACGTAACCGGATGGGTCGTATAGGACTTGAACCTATG
>JAJZFK010000010.1 GCA_021805405.1 bacterium | reverse complement strand
TCAGCATCGCATCCCTGGAAATAACCATTTCAACATCAATTTTTCCGGGTACGTTTCGCGACTTAAAACTAAAAACGGGCCTGTAGTAGATATCGACGAATAGCGACTTAATATACTCTTCCACCTCGTGGATGAATGCTACCGTTGCCTCATAAATCTCTAATGACGACTTAAACTTCATCCCCTTAACGCGAACGTCATTCAGTTTCTGAAGAGTTCCCTGTTGCACTGACTCATTCTGGGCATTTGTGCGCTCAATTGTGTAGGAGGTACCCCCACGTGGCTGCAAAACCTTGGCTAGTTCATCGGGCAGCATATCTAGAAGCACCGTAGTGCGGATGTTATCTTCCATCAAAGATGGCATAACAGAGGAGATGTAAGCGCTAAAGGCGTTGTTGGGAGTAAATACCATCACTTTGCTCGCCGAAAACCGACCGAAAAAATCCTCGGGGTCATTTGCTGCCTGCCTCATGTGGTAGAGCATATGAGAGGCTCGGTGAATTGCGATAACCGACTTGCCGCTTCCCGCGGGTCCTTGAATGGCAATTATTCTACCTGGGTCGCGAATAATGGAATCCTGCTCGCCCTGAATGCTCCGCACAATCTGCTGCATCGAGCCCGTCGTGTTTCTGGAGAGCATCGTAGCCAGCATTTCATCACTTGTTACTTCAGCGTTCCTAATGGCTTTCTCATTGGTTGCACCATTAAAAGCTCCTCTATCTTGGTTACCGTGCGCCTCGCACTCCAACTGGGTGATGCCCGCCTTATTCTCTACACTGGGTGCGGTATCCTGGTACCTTGCGTCAACCACGGCCGTTGCCTTACTCTCCTGGTTAGTAACAGGCTCGCCCGTGGTTTTAGAAGGATTGCCACTGGCAACGGTACTGTAACTTAACCCGGTGGGCGAGATATTGTACGTGCGCTTTAGGGTGATTTTGCCCCGTTGAAGTCCGCCTGGAGCCTCAAACTGTGCGGGACCAGTACTCTCATATTTGCTGTTAAGTGCACAGATTGGTGCGCGCCAATCGTAGATAAGGAACTCATCGTCGCGGTCCTGCAGGTTGTACAGCCCGATATAAATGAGCTCCTGTGAATTATCGGATGACCATTTAAAATCCACTCTACTGTGGTAACCGGTCTCGGTCAGCTTACGAAAGGCAGTCAGCCTACGGTTAGCAGCCTCAACGCGGCGACAATTGTGAAAATCAAACTCATCTACATGAATGCGATGGCCATATCCACCTTGATTAGCCCATTTCGACGCTTCGGCGATGCACGCGTCAAGGCGTACCGAGACTCGTTGCAGATACTCAGTTTCAAACTCTTCCGATGTGATGTCACTGCCAAATTTTGATCTGTCCATCAATATCCTCCAGGAGGGCCCAATGAGCGGGTTGCTCAACCTCCTAAATTCACAATTTAGGGACCATTGAACAGGTGGCCTCCTGATCTATAAATGCTAAGGAACTACGGGTTTTTTCTGTTTCCTAACAACTTAATTTAGAAAAATTTTTAGTATGGTCACGAAATGCCACCAATAGCAACCAACCAGTCCCTGGTAACAAACAAAGCAGTCGCGTTGTGCACCGCCAACACGCTGGTGAGTACGACAGCAAAGCTACCAATCGCGCCATCCCGCGCGCGATGCCGTCACTCCCCAGCCGCTTGTACTGAACGATAGTCACGCACCAGCCACAGCACGTACCTGGCCGCCCTGCGTATCTATGCGTCCGTCCAGCTCAAGCATGGCAATTGCCTCCTGTATTCGGTCTCGCATTGCTTGACTTGTACTGAGAAATCCAAAGAGGCGCGCCGTGCCCTGCAACAGCTCGTCGTTTTGAGCGCCATAGTTGCTGCGAAGGAGCGCAAGGATTACTTCACCAATCTCCTCCAGGCAGATTTCATCAATCGGCCTGGTGGGAATTCCAGGTTCAGCAACTCTTGCAGGGTGCCCGGTAATTCCGTAGGGGTACAGGAAGCCTTTACGCCGTTCAATTCTGTTAGAGCTAATTAAATAACTGATGGCATTTTGCAGTGCTGCTTCCACTCTGGGCCCCACCCGCGAAATATTGACGCAATCAGCAGCCACCTGCATTGCTTTCTGTTCTGCCATGGGGCCATTGGTCTCAATGAGCCTCAGGATTAGATCTGAAACTTGTTTGCGCCCATAATCGCTTTTGTCGTAGATGGCCTCCTTAGACCATGGAACTGATATGGGCTGCTGTTTAAAATAGCTTGTTCCGGGTATAAGGTTGTTAGTCCTCAAGGTTGACGGCACCTCGCTTACAGGTGACGGAGCCTCAGTCGTCCCACCAATACTCGAGGGGTTAGTAGCGTTCACCACGAGAGTTGTAGACTGGTGGGAATCCGCTATTGCAGGACGCAGAGTGGCTGCAGCGCGAAGATTTGCTTGTACTCGCGGATTGAGACACTGCCTTATTGCCTCCTCAATTTTTGCGACCTCGCGCGCTGGATTATTGATCCAGTCGCACGACCATACTCGATGGAGGCTCCATCCCAGTTTGTTAAGCACCTCTTCACGTAGACGGTCGCGAGCCCGCACGGTCTCAGCATCACGATAGGTTGGCCCGTCGCACTCTATGCCAAGCAAATATTCCCCGTGCCTGTTTGGATGCACTATGCCTATATTCACAGTGTATCCAAACCGGCCAACGTTTAATTTCACCTCGTAACCGAGATTTGAGACAGCAGCTGCCACTGCGGATTCAAATCTTGATGGGTCATCTGCGGCACTGGGCAGAGTTTGTCCGCCAGATTGAGCGTATTCAAGGTAACTACGCAACAACTTTGGCCCTGTAGCGCCTCGAACGCTGCCGTCTGCGCCATTAGATTTCAATTGAATATCCGAGGGTTGTATCGAGCTAACCACAGTCATCTTGCAGCGAGCCCTTGTAACGGCCACATTGAGGCGTCTTTCACCACCCTCTCTGTTAATTGGCCCAAAGTTATTGGAAACAGTACCCTCTGTCGTGGGACCAAACCCTAGCCCGAGGAAAATCACATCTCGCTCGTCGCCCTGCACATTCTCAATATTCTTGACAAAAAAGCCGTCTATACCCGATTCGTCCAGTCGCCTTGCAAGTACTGAATCCTTGGCAGTCTTCTCTTCAATCAACTGTTGAATAAGGTTGCGCTGCGGCTCGTTGAATGTGATTACTCCAATAGATGACGTTGGGTTTTCTAAGGCACACTTCAATACTTCGTTTACAATGAGAGCGGCCTCCACGGGATTGTTCCGCTTACGGTCACCTGGATAATAGATTCCATCTGGCACGTGAAGCCACGAAACCGCAGTCTTTGAGGTCGGTGCAGGAAACGCAACGATTCTGGTGTAAAAATGCTCTCTAGAAAAAGCTATGAGCGACTCATTCTGGCTTCGGTAGTGCCAAGTAAGCTCGTGCTCCGCAAAATGTGCTGCGTTGCGCTGTACGCCCCTATCGTTAGTGACCGACGAGGTATCGCCGGTTAATCCGCTTGCTGCCTGAAGGATACTTTCGTAAGTCGTTGTCTCCTGGTCTTCGGTGTCATCTTCGGGATCGTCCGATAAACTCGCGAAGAAATTGGTAGGCGGTAGTTGCTTGGTGTCGCCTGCAATGATCACCTGTTTTGCTCTAAGAAGCGAACAGAGCGCATCCTCCACAAATATCTGCGACGCCTCATCGAACACGACTACGTCAATTTGAAGCGCATCCGACTCGAGGTAGAGGCTAACGGATAACGGGCTCATTAATAGGCACGGCTTATACTGAAATAGAGCATTTGGTATATCTGCAAGGATCTTTCTGATGGATTTCGGCCGCTTGGCAGCAAGTACCTTTTTAAGGGCACCTACTTCACCAAAATTGGAATCGGTGTTTACAGCGCGCTGCCTTATTAAATGTTTAATCCGTGTAGAGGCACTTGCAATTTGCCAACAGTCTATATCG
>JAJZFK010000251.1 GCA_021805405.1 bacterium | reverse complement strand
GCAGGTTTATAAACCGCGATCCCATTCACTTTGCTGGCGGCTTAAATCAGTACGCCTACACGTTTAACAACTACACCAGTGCAGATGACAGCACGGGCTTATCGCTCTACCTGTGCACTAGGGATGTTGTCAATTATCTACCGTGCGAGGGCCATAGTTTTCAGCATTGGTTTCTTAAATTAAAATGCGGAACCACTATGGATTGTATAGGATTCGGTAGACCTGGGATCACAATTGAGCCAATGCCTTGTACAATTAATTGGGGTTCTGGTGTGAATGGTTCGTGCCACCTAATGCCGTGCTCGCCAGCACAGGAGCGGTGCATTTGCTCTAACGCAAAATCGTTGCAAGGTTGTTTGCGATTGTGTGGCTCGTTTTGGCCTGGGTCCTCATATGACTGGTTGCATCACGATTGCCAGAATTTGGTTGTCTGTCTCATGAAGACGTGTGGTTTACCGCTGCCTCCAGGTTACATACAAGTCTGTCCCGAATTGGATGGATGGCGACATTTTATCGGCAGGTTGTTTCGTGATATGGGGCCGATAGCTTTGTAAACGTAGCGGAGAGGACGCAGGTGAACATAGGTATGAAGAATATAAAATCAAATTTGGTTCTCATAGCAGAACGGTTAATACGAAGTTTGCGCTCCCAGGTGTTGCACGAACGGAGTGTGGCTACCACGAGGCGATTTATACGTTTTTTGAGCCTTGCCAATCTCCTTTGCCTTATTGCAGCAGCAAGGGCGCAGCCTCAAACCATTCAACATTCTGGCGCGCTACCGCAGTCCGCTGGCAAGCTGCCCCACGAACGCACGCAGACGTCAAGGCTTGGCATAAACGATATTGTGTTCTCACCCCATAACCAGCTGGTCGCAGTTGAGACAACTAGTTATAAGGGAACTGGAAAAGACAGTGCAAGGACTCAAGTTTGGATGTTTGATCTTAAAGGCAACCTCAAGTACAGATTGTCTCTCTATCCAAGTAACCTCCTTGATCCGTCTTTTTACGGTTTTGTAAATTCAGGAAACGACATTGTCGTAAAGACAGCAAAGGGCCTCGCGGTACGACGAACTTCCGACGGAGGCTTTGTGAGGCGCTTAGCGGAAGGTTACGGCATTCGCACCATGTTTATTGGAACCAATTTCAAGTCAATCGTCGCATTTTTGGCGGAGGACAGTCACAACAGAGCAATTTTACTTAAATGGGACGTTAATAATGATCGCTCCATTACGTACCACTCCTCGGCAACACGGATGCTGGCACATGGATCAGAATATTTCATGACAACCGACCTCCGTAGAGCGATTGGAAGTGTACCGAATCAGTATTTATGGCCGATCATTATGCAGTTCCAATACTTGGACAATATTAACCTCAGCTTTTCGCCGGACAGTAGGTATGTTTCGGTGCAACACCGCAGGATTATTAAGTTTGCTGATGCGTCCAGGTGGAAGGTAATTTTTAGGCCCGGCCAGAAGCTTACACGTCCATTCAAAATGTACTGTAGTCCTCTCGCTGTGTCACCGATCACGGTCAAAAACCCAACATTTTCGCACGAGTTTTGGTCTTCCAAAGGGTGGCAGGTGTTGCATCTGGATAGCACTGTACCTTGGTCCGCCTGGTTACGGGGGCTGGCGAACAATGGTGACTATGTAGCTTTGGTGGGCGGGAACCGTGTCGTTACCCTATATATTGTTCGTGTGCTAAGGCGGCCCAATTCAATTGCAGGGGAACTGGTATCCAAGTTGCTAATGAAATAGGAAGTTCCTGCGGCAAATTCTGCTATGGCTCATCCGTTGCACACGACCAACCAAACAGGCCACATCGTTTGCAGGGGCGATGACCGCAGGATATCCCAAGGACAACCTGCGGGAGTGGAAACAAAACGCAGGTTCAAAAGCCTATTTTATCCGCGACGACGAACGCCATCCCCTTTTGGAAGTAAATGGTGCTGGTGCAGTTACTGCCAGCATTACCTATTGAGTAGAGCGCCTCCTGGCCGGGTGGCGCAACGTAACCAAATGGTTTGGGCATCACAAGGGTCGCAAAACTGCTAGCTGTATCTATGGTGGGGTCTTGGAGAATTATAAATGCTACATGCTCTGCCTGCTATCCAAGTGCAATCTTAGCGATCCATTTTACCCGTGCATTCCGTGTATTCTTACTGGGCCCGGTTTCACACCGATTTGGCAACCTGGTGTGGGGCCTACCGGAACCTGGTAGTGGAGAATTCCAGATGAATTACAAAAAACGAACGCCTTTTGTAACGTGCTGCTTGGCGCTCATGGCCTTAACCGGCCTTCTAATTAGCTGTAGATATTTCTGCATTAGAGCAATTTTGAACGGTCAGAAGAATTACCCTGTCTACATTACTAAAGCAGGTGTTAAAGCTCGCTTTGCACACCAGATAGATTACATGAACCTATCGCCAGATGGCCGCTTCCTGAATATTTGTAGTGAAGACGACGGGGAAGCTGGTGCGGTTTATGCGTCTCTATTGCAGGATAATGACGTAAACGGTGAACTGCCATCTGTGATATACAACACGGCCAATTTCAAAATAGTTGCCACGTTGCCGTATTATGATGAAGTGTTAGCTTTCTCTCCTAATAATAAGTATGTGATTACCGGTCCGGCTGATAGACTAGGCGAGTCGATTCTTCGGTTACCTTCATTGCAGGTGGTTAGCACCTATCCCAGACATTTCACAATTCATAACGCCGTGTTTCTAGATAACCACCGTGTGTTCTTTTCTGGGTATTCTGAGCAGTTCATCTACGATTTCCGCGCCGGCCGATTGATCTACCACTCGTACCTTCCCGCGACGCTAAGCATTATTAGCGCAGATGGTTCTATCCTGGCAACGTATTACGAGGGCTGTACCAAAATGTACAAGCTAACGGCACTTACGCCTAAACCTATAGCTTCGGTGCAGGTTGTGAAGCGATATCCATCAGAAGATGATGAAGTTGAAATCAACTTTGATTCGATGGCAATAAGCCCTGACGATCGCTACGTACTAATTCATGCAGGTCAACAGGTTGTGATTCCTATAGATAAAGATCCTGTTGTAATTTCACCACCCACATATAATACTTACTTTATATCTAACGGTGATACCGCGCTCCTAGGAACGGGTATAAGCAAAACTGCACCAGCACTCGCACTGTACAATCTGCACACACGAAAGATGAGAGCAATCATAAAGGCAAATTCGGTCGTCGATGATTTAGCAGTTTCGCCAAATGGTCGGATTGCAGTTTATAGGCAGTACCACGCCCAAGATGGCGGTGATCTCTACATCATGCCACTCGCACAGCTGCTTAAAGGCGCGCAGCGATGAACGCGCCACCAACCCGGCGTAGCACCGGTGCGTAATTTGCTCACGTTCAATGAGACGGCAACGCGTGTGGACTTCCCCCGAAATAACAGATGAGGAGTTAAGCAAGTCAATCGTGTCGAATATATGCTCCAAAGGAGAATCCGATGAACGGACGACATGGCTTTACCGAAGCCGTCAAACGTGATGCCGTGCGTCTGGCCGAGGAGCGGGGCAGTACCTCCGAGGTTGCCCGCGACCTGGGCATTCACGAGAGCCAGCTCAGCCGCTGGAAGCGCGAACGAAAAGAGCAGCCGAGCCATCTCCTGGTAATGGCAACCCCAGTGACCAGGAGATGGCTCGGCTTAAACGCGAAAACGCCCGCCTCAAGGAGGAGAATGAAATATTAAAAAGGGCTGTCGGAATCATCACTGTACGCCCGCAGTAAGATACTAGCTCATAAAGCAGCACCAGGAGCAGTTTGCCCTGCGCTCGCTTTGTCGGGTGATGCGGGGCTTTGTTTCGGGCTATACCGATTGGCGGCAACGGCAACCGAGCCTGCGCGCTATCGAGGAGGAGTAACTACTGGTTTCTATCCGCCAGGAGCACCATGCCAGCAAAGGCACTTATGGCAGTCCTCGCTT
>JAJZFK010000557.1 GCA_021805405.1 bacterium | reverse complement strand
CTCATTGAGGCCGGCAAGTGATGCAAGGGAAAACATACCGCCAAAGCTTCCAATATCTGTAAGCACCTCTGGCGTGTAAGTAGATCTCACATGTTTCCGAATGCGGTGTACAGCTTCATTGGCCGCATCTATATCAACTCCGGCATCACGGTAAGTTACTTGCTGCTGGGTCATGGTTTCTCCGGTGAAATCAAACTTGGTCTTAGTGAAAGTTGGCCAGGTACTGTTCCCTCTATGCGGCCCACAATGTGCGAGTCGCGGGTAATTGCACCGGTAACATGGCCATCGGTAGAGAGGAATATGCGTGCAGCGTTTCCATGATTATCCCGCAAAACGGCTGCGCCGCTGGGCCGACAGTGTGCCAGCAGCATATTCTCTGCAGCCACAAAATCGGTCTCCATCTGTACTGTATAGTTGTCCTGCAGAGTTATCTGCATAGTGTCGGGCATCTTACGCACTGGAGGCACGTGCCCAAGGTTTAGCGTGCCAACGCGCCTGGTACCGCGCACTTCACCCACGCCGGGAATATTTACCGCATAGGTGAGTATCTGGTCATCCCTAACCGCCTCGGTAAGGACCGTACTTACCGCCCCAGAATAGGAGTGCCGGGCGGTTCTACTAAAACCTGGCGCATCGTCGCTAGAACCAGAAAGCCCCTGACCGGCAGCCGCAACGGAAACCTGCACCAGGTAACTTGCACAGCTCGTCATAAGCTGCTCGGGAAGTTGCCCAGCCGCAAGTGTGTTAGCAGGAAGCGACTCCGTGATCAGCAAGGCATCCGCCAGCGATTTAGCCGGGCAAATACGTCGCACCGACATGGCGCGAGCCGCGAGTGAGCCCAATGCAGCACTCACCCCAACGGCGGCCCACATTGCCGGCGAGGGTTTAGCAAGTATTCCAGGTTTCATATTCGTTCTCTATTCCGATTAATGGCCTTACTGGCAATTAAAATGATGCGGGCTCTAGCAGCGGAAGTTCAAGCTCATCCTTCTTTGCAGCACTCATGGCAGCAGGATGGGAAAGCTCTAGCATCTGCTTCGTAACACGAACCTCATTGGGTATTGGTATCGGGTATTTTCCATCGAAACAGGCGCTGCAGAAATTGTCTCGGCTTAATCCCACCGCTCGGGTAGCACCAGCCAAAGAGAGAAAACCAAGCGAAGTAGCACCAATTATTTTGCGAATCTCTTCAACCGAATTTCTAGCTGCTACCAGTTCATCCTGGCTAGCCATGTCGATCCCATAAAAGCAGGGAAATCTTACTGGTGGCGCCGTTATGCGAACATGCACTTCCACGGCTCCTGCATCAAACAGCATACGAACAAGCTTGTCTGTGGTGGTCCCACGTACAATGGTGTCATCCACCATCACCACTTTACGACCTGCAAGCGTCTCCTTTAGCGGCGTGTACTTCATTCGCGCCCCCATATCTCGCATCTTCTGGCTAGGTTGAATAAACGTACGCTGAATGTATCTACTTTTGATAACGCCTTCGCCAAACGGTATTCTTGCTGCTTCAGCATAGCCCAGCGCGGCCGGCGTACCGGTATCTGGTATAGGCACTACCACGTGCGCGTCCAGACATGGATGCTCGCGGGCGAGTTCCTGCCCCATTCGGCGCCGAACCATGTGCAGCGATTTGCTATATATAAGAGAATCAGGACGGGCAAAGTAGATAAACTCCAGCAAACACGTGGCGTGCCTCTTGGTAGGAACCGCCTGTATCTCACGCATGCCATCGGCACCAATCGATACGATTTCGCCAGGCTCCAGTTCGCGCAAATACTGCGCGCCAACTGGGCCGAGCGCACAGCTTTCACTTGCAAGTACAAGGTGCCCCTGGTCCATTCGCCCAATACATAACGGCCGAATTCCATATGGGTCGCGAACCCCTAACAGACGGTCTGGGGTAAGAACTACGAGCGAATAGGCACCGTCAATCCGCTCCATTACCGCTTTAACCGTATCTTCTATGCAACCCTTATGCAGGCGTGAAAGAAGCTGTGCAATAACTTCGCTATCGTTAGTGGTCTCAAAAACGACGCCGTCTGCCTCCAACTCCATTCGCAGTGCCGTTGTGTTTACAAGGTTGCCGTTATGCGCCACCGCAATGTCACCAACTACCGACGTGCTTAGTAGGGGCTGTGCATTGCATAACACGCTGGAACCGGTGGTAGAGTATCGCGTGTGACCAATGGCGCTAATACCCTGCAGATCCCGAATGGTATCTTCATGGAAAACCTGCGTTACGAGCCCCATGTCTTTGTGCACAATGAGCGCAGAACCAGTGGATACGGCAATTCCAGCACTCTCTTGCCCGCGATGCTGTAAGGCAAACAGACCGAAAAAGCAGGTGCGGGCGACTTCCTCCCCAGGTGCCCATATTCCAAATACGCCACATTCTTCACGCGGACTATCTGTGCTGTCGGTAAAATCGTCCACATCTCGTGCGCGTGGCATAAAGTGGATCGGTTCGAACCGGGTCATGGGCATTTCCTCGGGCGATTGTACGCCCACTTGTACATCTGCCGCACTGTTGCCGCAAACAGATGACTAAAGAGTAACCTTCTATTGTAACACCGCAATCAAGGGCGAGTCAACCTGCAAATTGTATCGTGTAGAGGAACACGTGCACCAGGTAAGTCCACATTACGGGCGGTAAGGTGCCGGCTGTTTGCTGTAGTTTCAAATGGTTTGACCTACGGTTGATGAATTACAACTGAAATGGCACAAGCTTGAGCAAACGATTGTTCGAAATTAAGGTCGAAACTATTCTGCACGCTTTTATAACCTCTAACATTAGAACGCTCGTGAATTTTGAAGCTACAACAACCTCAACCAGATCTTCTATACGTTGAAAGGCGATGGATCGGTACAGAAAACAAGCTAGTTGCTAGCTACCGCTAATCCAGTAAATAAGAATGCAATTGCACAACGCGGCCATGCTGGCAGTTAACGAATCTATTTACAAAGCCCGATCGCTACCATTGGCCAACCATGCACCGTGCCAGGGAAAAATAAGGACAAACTACCCCGGTGATTGGCTAGCCCATTTCCTAGTGCCCTCCACAGTGTTAAAGCGTTTGGGACTTCTCTTGTGCTACGCTATAACCACGAACTACGCAGGCCCTTCAATCCTATTTTATAGCGGTGGCACAAACACCAGCACAGAAGTGAAAGTGCATGAGGGTTACTGTAGAGATATTGGCACCTATTCCTTCGCTCTGAAACGTCCAGGCTCTCGGTCACGATATTCTTGGGGACACCCGGCAACAACTGCACTTTTGACGAAAACTAGTTCGGCCTTCAAGCTTACCGGCATCGCGTTGCAGACCCAGGTTATTTGGGGTACAGGCACATTCGTCCCGCTAAGTGTTCCGGGGTTCGCACCTTTTTATTTAGCAAATCTACTCGTTCTTTTATTTGTTTATGTGGGCGCACTTTGAAGTGCAAACGGATCACCGTAGGTGGTGCATACACGTCAACTTCGTGGGCTAGTGCCCGCAAACTGCAAAGGAGTCGCGGTGCTGCCGCTGCGCGTGAGCGTCTCGCCAAACGCATCGTAAACCAGGGCGTCTGTCGCCGTGCCGGTACCGCCAGTTATGCCGCGCGTACTGCCCAGCGCATCTGCTGTGAAGTAGGCGCTGCCGAACTTGCAGCGGGCGGTTGCTGGCAAATAGAAGCAATTTTTACTGGTATGTGTATATTAAAATGCGGGTATAAGTTTGCGCCAAAACCGGTTCAATCGGAAAGGCTAACCACCTGGTAGTAATTCATCCCAGTTGCTTACTTTGTTAACAGCGAGCAATAGTTCCTCTAGCTTCTCAAGCGATGTAATGGTGTTGAGCCGAGCTAAGTGAGTATCAGGTATTTTACCAAAATTGGCGTGACCAATTAACACAACCAAACGCCGCGCCTCGTTTAAACCACCAATCTGCTCGCCAGCCTTAATACCTTCCTTGCGGC
>JAJZFK010000016.1 GCA_021805405.1 bacterium | reverse complement strand
CGTAGTTAAGCCACCGCTTCCCTGCAGGGCTCAGCATAACGCCCGCATCTACAAGTAAGGAGTAGTTGGCACCAATAACGGAGCAGATCTGCTGCGCACAGCTTATTGACTTGAGATTGTGGTCGGTGGACATTTCGTCGTATGAATCTAACAAAACCAGAACTTGTTGCATGGTTACTCCACCATCGTGTTGTTCTACTGATTTCTCGCTTACCTGCACCAGAGTTGTGTATTGCCCGCAAAATCACCAAATATCCTAGTAGGTTCACGCCCACTGCCTGCAAATAATACCTACTTTTAATGCCTGCGTTTCAAGTAGTGAGTTAAAACTGTTCTACTGAAAGCTGACTGGTACGCGTGGTTACGATGAGGGCGGAGGGTGCTTGGGGTAAGGTATAATGTACTTCCTGCAATATATTTATAATGGTGCAGGTTGGTTTAAAAGGAGTAATATCATGCAGTCCACAGAACGTGCACGCATAGAAATCTACGATACTACGCTTCGCGATGGCTCTCAAGGTGAGGGCATTTCCTTTAGCGTGGAGGACAAGATTCGTATTACACGGCGACTGGACGAGTTTGGTATGGACTTCATTGAGGGCGGTTGGCCAGGATCTAATCCCAAGGACGAGGCGTTCTTTCTGCGTATGCAAGACGTGACGCTATCTTCAGCCCTGTTAACGGCGTTTGGAAGCACACGCCGGGCAGGGGTAAAGCCGGAGGACGATCCACAACTTAAGACGCTAATCAATTCCAGAACGGCTGGCATTACCATCTTCGGCAAATCATGGGAAGATCATGTGGTGCATGCGCTAAGGACGACCCTGGACGAGAACGTCGCAATGATTGGCGAGAGCGTTGAGTTTCTGGCCCGCCACACTGCTACGGTAATTTACGACGCCGAGCACTTTTTTGATGGTTACAAGGCGAATGCTGCTTATGCCTTGCAGTGCCTTAATGCTGCACACCAGGCCGGTGCACAGCGCCTGGTTCTTTGTGACACCAATGGTGGTACCTTGCCCGATGAGGTTGTCCGTATTGTGCGCGAGGTTCGCCTTGCAATACCAGACGCACTTATCGGCATCCATACCCACAACGACTCGGGAACCGCGGTAGCGTGTGCGCTGGCGGCTTTAAGCGAAGGCGCTATGCATGTGCAGGGCACCGTTAACGGGTTTGGCGAGCGTTGCGGCAATTGTGATCTCATCCCTGTCATTGCAGCTGTCAAGCTGAAGCTTGGTTTACAGTGCCTGCACCTCGACTCGCTGCAGCATCTTACGGGCCTTTCACAATACGTTGATGAAATTGCGAATCTGACGCCGGATAACCGCCGCGCTTACGTGGGTCGGTCTGCATTTGCACATAAGGGCGGTGTGCATGCCGACGCTGTTTTGAAGGGTGCTAGCTACGAGCACATAAACCCGGAGGACGTTGGCAATTCGCGGCGCCTGCTGGTTTCTGAACTTGCTGGCAGCAGCAGCATTGCAGGCAAGGCAGCTCAGTACGGAATCGATCTAAACCGCAAATCGCCGGAAGCGCGTTCTCTTCTGCAATCCGTGGCGGAGCGCGAGCATGAAGGATACTGCTATGAAGGTTCCGAGGCTTCCTTCGAACTACTGCTCATGCGGGCCGTTGGCCAGATCTTCGAGCCGTTTACACTGAGTGGGTATCGCTGCATTGTGGAAAAGCGCGGTCACGATCAGGAACCTATCACCGAGGCAACGGTAAAAGTAGACGTGGGTGGCAAGGAACGACTGACCGTGGCGGAGGGTGACGGCCCCGTTCATGCCCTGGATGGAGCGTTGAGGCAGGCACTCGTCGATTTTTACCCGGCGGTAGAGCGTATCAAGTTAACAGACTTCAAAGTGCGCGTAGTCAACACTCGAGCAGGCACTGCTGCACGCGTAAGGGTTATTATCGACTCGACAAATGGAGATCAGTCATGGTCAACAGTCGGGGTTTCGGAAAACATGATTGAGGCCAGCTGGCATGCGCTGGTGGATAGCATGGTGTATGGTCTGCAGCCGTCGCTACGGGTTGGTGCGGACGCCACGGTGGCAACAGCACACTAGCTACCATACAACCAGTTAAGGTTAAATCGGCAGGCTCTCCAAAGTACGAGGTGGAGAACCTGCCGTTCTGATTTTGACGGACAACCGATCGTGACTGCGCTAAAACCCTTCTCTCGGCATCTCTTCAGGCTGCACTCTTACTGGCGGGCGGGTACCCCTGCACACATCATACAGGGTTCTGTGAGTATCGGCTATAACAGTGGTCATGTCGTGATAAGGTTTGTGACAAACGTCTACCAAACCGATGTTGAGGCACTCGCCATCGAAGCGACCAAGTACTGGCTGATCTCCGTACTGAAAGTAGTGAGCACCAACGAGTTCTGGCAGGGAAGCCGCATTCTCCACATAGTACCGGTAAAATTCGCCGCGCGCAGCCTGGTTAACCACGCCCCTTAGCGCATTGGCGGGCAGCCCAACATCAAGCGCTCCAGCGTGAAATTCACCGATCATTACGGGCAGCCCCGATGCACGTGAGGTCTTCGCGATTTCGGAGGCATCCGGCATCATCTGGTAGCAGTTAATGGAAAATACGTCGCAGTACTGGCTGCCGGCATAGAACGAATCGGAGGCAATCCACGCCCAGCGAAGCCCCAGGCATAGGTGATTGGGATCAACGCGCCTTGCTGCCGCTGCCGGTACGCGCACATACTCGTCGATGATGATGGGTGCAAAGTCGGCCAGGTCCTCACCTGCCACATCCGAAAGCGAAGATGCATTTGGCACGGGAGTGAACAGGTCATCAAACGAGTTTAGAGTCACGTTCCACGCTGCGCCAAGTCGAGCTATATTCCCCTGATAGCGCTCCCGTAAGAACTGAACAAGCCGCACCTTGGTAGCAAGCCTGTGGGGAGAGGCAAGCACCATATCGCCAAGGTTATAATCGCCGAACGCCCAGTTTGGCTCGTTGGTCAAAAAGTATCCAATAAGGTAAGGGTCTTCGGCATTAGCACGAAGGCTCTCGGCACACCGTTCAGCATCGACAGCATATTCCGGGCTGAAGACATCGGGTAGATCGCGAAATATTCGCTGCTTTGTCGTAGGAAAAGAGGCCATGCCCGCTACATAAGGCATCTGGAACCGCTTCCCAATACCGGGCTCCGACCAGTTTGCTATGGTGTTAAAGCCCCAATGTCGCAGCCGTGCTTCGGTAATGCGGTACCATTCATCGTGCCACTGTTCGCCAAATGCACGGATGAGGTTGGCGACAGAGAAGCTGATAACGGAGTTTCCTGAACGAGTCTCACTCCACGCCTCTGCAAATTCGCCATCACGAGCCGGAAGCCATTTGAAAAGCTTCTCCAGGCCTTCAACAGTTCCGCTGCAATCTGGTTCTACGCAATCCGGCCCAACGCTGAAGAACGAGTGGCCGTCTGGATCAATCAGCCACCACCGGTCTCCGTCGTGCTCTTTCCTGAAATAGCCGGTAGCCACACTCTGCCTGGTGGTCCAGCCGCCGTACTTGCTCAACGGACCGCCTAGCGGTGTGGGTGGATTAACTGCCCATCGCTTAAGGTTGGCTACCAACTCTGCTACCCCGTCGGTTTTGCCGGGCCAGCTCTTGCGCTGCCATTGGCCAATCTCATCAACAACTGGCGTTTCGGGTATCCGGTACTCCGGCTCGGCAGATGAAAGCCTTGGTGCGCCAATGTAGATAACCTGCGGCTGCGCCGACCGCGGTATGGTGATAGCAAACGAGGTTACTAGGCTGGCCTCAACCGGCGTCCCCGTTGAGACATTCTTCAAGCGGCCTGGAGTACGCGGCAGGAAAAGGGTCTCCAGTTTAAGTGCCGTGAGCGGAACCACCACCTGTACCTCAAAGCCGGGAAAGACGCCCATCGCTATACTGGCATGAGGTGGGAGCTGCCCAGCTAGCAGCTGTGAGCCGCCGTCCTCCCAAA
>JAJZFK010000321.1 GCA_021805405.1 bacterium | reverse complement strand
GTACCCTTTTCCACAGTGCAGTTCATTGCCGAAAACGACTCGGAAGCGGTGATCGTGGAAAAGGCCGCCAAGGTTCTTCCACGGACAAACCAGACAGCCTGGATGCGGCTTGAGCGCGAATTCTTTATCCATTTTGGTCCAAACACATTTAACGGCGTGGAGTGGGGAACCGGACATGAAAGTCCTTCCATATATAATCCTACCGCCTTGAATGCTGATCAATGGGTTCGCACCATCAAGGATGGCGGCGGACGTATGGTGATACTTGTATGCAAGCACCATGACGGCTTCTGCGTGTGGCCCAGCCGCTATACCGGCCACACAGTGGCTGCCAGCCCATGGCGCGATGGAAAAGGCGACGAAGTTCGTGAGGTAGCAGAGGCCGCACATCGTCACGGTATCAAGATGGGTGTTTACCTTTCGCCAGCGGATCTTTACCAGCTGCGCACGAACCCCACTAACCCTGCGGGCTACTACGGCAACGGAAGCACCTCGGTTAACTCCGTCATTCCTACCGATCCGGCAAGTTTCAAATCAGATCCATCCAAAGGGCGCCCACAACCCGATGGCCGCGAGAGCTATGAATATGTGGTGAACGATTATAACCGCTACTTCCTTAACCAGCTTTACGAACTTCTCACGCAGTATGGCCCCATTGAAGAGGTATGGTTCGATGGCGCTAATCCCGATCCTAGCGTTCATGAGTCGTACGACTATGAAGCGTGGTACGACCTGATTCGTCACCTGCAGCCTAACGCCGTCATCTTTGGGAAGGGACCGGATGCACGCTGGGTGGGAAACGAGGGCGGTATTGGGCGCGAAAGCGAATGGAGCGTTGTGCCCCTGCCGCAGTCTCCACAAACCTGCACATGGCCGGACATGACTGCGGAAGACCTGGGCAGCATCACCAAGCTGGTACCAGAATCCTACCTCTGGTGGTACCCGGCCGAGGCGGATATGCCCGTACTTTACGGATGGTTCTGGGCGGCAGGAAAACCGTGCCGCACTGCCGCGGATCTTATCAATAACTACTATATGTCGGTTGGGCGCAATTGTAACTGGCTCCTGAATCTCTCGCCAGATACTCGTGGGCAGATTCCCGACAACCAGATGATGGCGGTACGCCAGATGGCGCAGGTAATTGCTGCAACCTTTGCAAATGACCTGGCTGCTAGAGGCAGGCTCACTGCAGATAGCTATAACCCAGCGCATGAAGCGAGCCATGCACTGGATGGCAGCCTGGACACCTGGTGGGAGGCCGCTCATGGGCAGACCACTGGATCCCTCACACTGCAGCTCCCGCACCCTGTTACGTTTGATGTTTTATGCCTGCAGGAAGCGGTGGATCACCGAAGTCAGCGCATCGAGAAGTTCAGCGTTGATGTATGGAATGGGAATCAGTGGACTGAGGTGGAGCAGCAGACGACAGTAGGCCATAAACGGCTACTCCGGCTGCATTCTCCCGCCACTACCGATCGGGTGCGGATACGGATAACAGACTCTCGAATGGAGCCAACAGTCGCTTCCTTAGCCCTTTACAAACAAGCAGACCTTGTGAAGCCACCTAACCTTTCAACCCGCGACGCTTCGGGCGCAGTCGCACTAAGCAACCCAGATAACCTTGCTATGGTTTACACGGTCAACGGCGAAATGCCCACCGTGAAATCTGCAAGGTATCACTCGCCAATACCACTTGCTAATGGCGGAATAGTGTATGCCGCATGCATATCAGCCACCGGGCAGCTGGGGATGGTTACCGAGAAAGCCTACCCGGGGCTTGTGCCCACGGGTTGGCAGGTTGTTGATGTAGAAGGGCGTTCGGCCTCTGATTGGGGCAGTGCCCACCACGCAATTGACGGCAACCCTGCAACAATTTGGGTGGCTACCGGCACGCTGCCTCATTCGATTACCGTGGATATGAAGCGAATAATCAGGATCGCTGGATTCGTATATTTGCCCCGCCAGGACGGTGAATCAACTGGAACCGTAAATACCTATCGCTTTGAAACCAGCATGGATGGTACGACGTGGACAACCGAGGTAGATAACGGGCGATTTGATAACGTGAAGAACAATCCAATTGCGCAGGAGGTGACCTTTAAAGCTGTTGATGCCCGATATTTCCGCTTCACAGCGCTCAGCAACGTGGATGGAACAGACTCCGTGAGTGCTGCAGAGATCACCGTTCTGCCTTAGGAGAAACTTGTCTCAATGGCACGCCCAGTGGTGAGCCATAAGGCCTTTACTTACTGCCGCTAGGCAGTTGTTGTGCGCGTCATCATCAACTTGGTGCGCCTGCAAACGCACGCAGTTTGCCAGGTTCAGACTACGGGATTGGAGGGATATGAAACTCTACACACTCTTGCAATTAATATTTGCGCTTGCACTTACCCTGGCGGTCCTGCCGCCTGCCCGCGCCGACAATCCGATCATACAGACGCGTTACACCGCTGATCCTGCGCCGGTGATCATTCACGGCAAGGTCTACCTCTACACCGATCATGACGAGGATCATGCCACCTGGTTTGTAATGAAGGACTGGCGATTGTACACCTCTTCCGACATGGTGAACTGGACGGACGAAGGTTCGCCCCTATCTCTCAAGACTTTCTCGTGGGCAGCGCGGGATGCCTGGGCACCGCAGGTTATCCAGCGCAATGGCAAGTATTATTGCTACGCACCCATGACACAGAAGGGCGTGGGTATGTCCGTTGGCGTTGCTGTCTCTAGCAAACCCGAGGGCCCGTTTCACGATGCGCTAGGGCACCCCCTGGTACATATAAGCCCCGGTGATATAGACCCCACGGTATTCATCGATAACGATGGCCAAGCGTATCTCTACTGGGGTAATTCGCAGCTCTTCTACGTGAAGCTGAATAGGGACATGATCTCCTATGACCAGAAGGTTGGAATTGTAAAGGTACCGCTTACGGCAGCGTCATTTGGCAAAGGGCCTGGCGTTAGGCGCAGACGAACGTTATACGTGGAAGGGCCCTGGTTCTATCGACGAGGAAATCTATACTACCTGGTCTACGCGGCAGGCGGTATTCCAGAGTTCATAGCTTACTCCACCAGCCCGGGACCAACTGGCCCGTGGAGCTATCGCGGCATTATCATGCCGAACCACCTTCCACATCTCGCATTTACCAACCATCCTGGTGTAATCGATTACAAAGGGCATTCCTACTTCTTCTACCACAATCAGGCACTACCTGGAGGTGGAGGTTTTGATAGGTCAGTGTGTGTGGAGGAGTTCAAATACAACCCTGATGGCTCGTTCCCAACGATCCTACCAACGGATAAGGGCGCTCCTCCCATTGGTCATCTTAACCCATTCAAGCGGTCGACGGCAGCGACTATCGCATGGGAAACCGGAATCCACACAGAGACCTATCCTGTCGTTGGAGTTTGTGTTACACACGAGGAAACTGGAGCCTATATAAAGGTGGAGAGCGTGGATTTTGGTACCACAGGTGCGAAGTCACTGGCGATTGACGTCGCGAGCGGGTCCACAGGTTCTTCTCTGGAGGTTCATCTGGATGGCGCTGACGGGCCAATTGTCGGTACGGTGATGGTTCCTGATACCGGTGGAACAAAAAGCTGGAAGGTACTTCACGCCGATATACATGGCGCCAAGGGCGATCACGATCTGTATTTCGTTTTTAAGGGAACACCTGGCACCCACCTCTTCCATTTCCTATGGTGGCAGTTCGCCAAATAGACAATTGCCATAGCGTCTGCACCCTGGAACGGCCGAGGCCGTTGTTCATTGGTGGCGCTATGCACACCGGCCTGCATGCATCGAGCGTTGGGCAATAAATTCCTAACAGGAGTGCGAAACCATTTAGCCACGGGGAGTGCATGGTGGTGGTGTGAATGGAAGGAGAGAGATAGATAATGATGGCTTGTCATTTGCATATGTTCTGGCAAACGGCTTCAGCGGCATTACCTCTGGTGACAGCTGCAGGAGTCTTCAGGATGAATGGCTCGTC
>JAJZFK010000562.1 GCA_021805405.1 bacterium | reverse complement strand
TCCACCGACCGGCAGAAATATTACCAACTACTATCTCGTTGCCCTCGCAAAGAGAACGTCTGGAGCTGGTTTTACTTATTGATGACAGAATGGTTGCGGAATGCGCCGCTCACCCTTTTTTGTTGTGTTATTGCGGCCCATTACGGCGAATTAAATACATTCATCATTGTTGTTTCTGCCGTTACTGTGAGGCAGCTGGTCGCAAGAACTATTTGCGGGGTATGGCTAGCTAGCACTCTCTAGTCAAAGTTTGCACAGCTCGAAGGGAAAGGCGAATGGCAGTTCCTTGCCTGTGCATTATCGTTGACAACACGCTGGCAACCATGCCTGGCCCCAGCTACACGCGAGAGTTTGGGTACAACGAAGAGGCGCAGCTGCTCAGCATCTCGCACAGCGGCACGCTCGCCTACCAGTACCAATACGGCGCTGGCGAGCAGTTGGATGTAGCGGATGCGCTGTGGTTGCGCCGGTGAGTGAACGGCCCTGGCTGAGACCCAACGCCCACCTGCGTGGGCTAGGTGCTGCTGTCCACCAGTCTACCGGGCGTCAAGAATGACGAAGCAGCGTGCCTTGCGCCGCATGCAGCTCCAAAAAGCTGTTGAACCAACCCCCCCTGCCGCCGCCTTGAGCGTGCCACGGTGAGCGCCCGCACGGCGGGGGAGATTTAACGCCGCGTGAGTGCCATCGTATAGCTGGTGAACCTGCCCACAAGAAATGCGGCAGCACGGGGAGGTGTGGCTGCCAACGACTCGCTCGCCTTTTGCTTGACAGAAGCAGGGGTGCTTTGCCATAATGTGATTAGTTGCCGACGTGGCGCAGAGGTAGCGCAACGGTTTCGTAAACCGTCGGTCGTCGGTTCGAATCCGACCGTCGGCTTTAAGGCGCATACCATCACCGTTTAAAGTAATTGATGCCGCGCTTATGCCTGGTTTTCCGGAGGGCAACTATGCAAACCACCAATCACGGCAGCACTGCCGCAAGCCCTGATGATCAGGAGCTGCTAGACATCACCACCAGGATCCTTGCCGCTATTCACAACGGTGACGCAGACACATACGCATCATTGTGCGTAGACGACCTCACCTGTTTTGAAGATGTTTGCCCCTACCGTATTGACGGCGTACCATTTCACGTTAGCCTTATTAAACAGATGGCTGAAGACCCTACACAACAACCGGTACGGTTTGATCTCCTTACGCCTAAAGTTCAGCGTTACGGCGACTCGGCAGTTGTTACCTACACTCGCCTTCTTACTTTTAATGATGCTGGCAGTCCGTCGTGGCGTACCTTCAATGAGAGCCGCATCTATGTGCGAGTAAATGGCTCGTGGTTGATGGTGCATTTTCACCGTACTTCTACGTAATTCACATACGATGCCTACTCAGGAAGTACAGGAAAAACTTGCGACACTGCCCACCTGTCCCGGCTGCTACCTGCACAAGGATGCATCTGGCAAAGTAATTTACGTGGGTAAGGCAGTTAATCTGCGAAACCGCGTTCGTTCCTATTTTCAGAAAAGTGCCAATCTCACTCCAAAGGTACGACGCCTTGTTTCCGTAATTGCCGACCTTGAATACATAGTGTGCGACAGCGAATTAGAGGCGTTGGTACTTGAGTGTTCGCTCATAAAAAAGCACCAGCCGCATTACAACGTAAGACTACGCGATGACAAACATTATCCCTATCTTTGCCTCACTACATCTGAGCCATTTCCACGCCTCATAATTACGCGCCGCGTTCGGCAGGATAACAATCGCTACTTCGGGCCATTCACCAACTCACGCGCTGTTCGTTCAACCATGGAGCTAGTGAACAGGGTATTTCCACTGGTATCGTGCGGCAAGAAGTTTGACGGCCGGGCGGTACAAAAGCCATGTCTCTACTACCATCTGGGTCAGTGCCTCGCACCGTGTGCAGGATTGGCCGATCAGAAAGCGTACCGAGATTCTGTGGCCGAAGTGGCAGATTTTCTTGAGGGGCGGCAGGAACGTGTTGTGAAGACTCTCCGCAAGGAGATGGAGGAGGCAGCCGAGGGACTCGATTTCGAGCGTGCTGCACGAATACGCGATCGCATACAGGCAGTGGAAGACGTGCTGCAGAGGCAGAAAGTAGTCTCCACCCAGATGACCGATCAGGACGTTATTGCTGTGGTCGCAGACGAAACCGGCCTAAACGGCTCCTGCGTGCAGATGTTCTATATTCGTGGTGGCAAACTCATTGGCCAGAATCACTTCATGGTAGAGGGTTCTAGCGAGGAGACGCAGGCGGACGTAGTACAGGAGTTTGTGAAGCAGTATTATCAGTCGGCCGCCTACATACCTCAGGAGATTCTGTTGCCGCACGCCATCGCCGAAGCGGAGATCGTGCAGAGCTGGCTACGGCAGCAAAAAGGGCGCAAGGTTGAGATACAGGTTCCCGTGCGAGGCGACAGGCGCCGCCTTGTGGAACTGGCAGCAGATAATGCAAAGCACGCGCTAGAGCAGATGAAAGCCGAGTTGCGTGCGCAATTGAACAGTACTGGCAAGGCGCTGGAAGAGCTGGCGGATGCTCTAGACCTGGCAGAAGCGCCCTCGCGTATTGAATGTTTCGATATTTCGAACACGCAGGGTGCACACCAGGTGGCATCTATGGTGGTGTGTACGGATGGCAAGATGAACAAGCAGGAGTACCGCCGGTTCAAGATCAAGCGTGACGACGGCCTGCCCAACGATTTCGCCTCCATGGAGGAGGTACTAACCCGCCGACTAAGCGAGGCACGCGAGGGCAACGAGCGATTCCTGCCGTTACCCGACCTTCTTATCGTGGATGGCGGCAAGGGGCAAGTGACGGCTGCCGCGCAAGCGATGATTGCAGCAGGTATACAGGTACCACTTGTGGGGCTTGCAAAGCAGTTTGAGCACCTCATAGTGCCCGATGCTTTACTGCCGGTTATTCTACCGCGCACCAGCCAGGCACTCTATCTGGTGCAGCGCATTCGCGATGAAGCTCACAGGTTTGCAAACACGTATGGTGCTAGTGTTCGTGGGAAGGCGATGACGCGCTCAACTCTAGAGGAGATTCCAGGAATTGGGCCGCGCCGCCGTAAAGCCTTGCAGATGCATTTTGGCAGCGTTGCAAAGTTACGAGCAGCCTCAATTGATGAAATAGTTGGCGCTCCAGGCATGACGCGCCTGCTTGCGGAGACGATTTACGACCACCTGCACGCTACCGATGCCGATGCCTAGTGGCACCACGCTCGCGCAATGCCAGCGGTGGATCCTAGTGGCCCTAGGCTAACCGAAGTTTAACATACGCTTAATCACCTCTTAACCTCCTTAAGTCATACTCTTGGCCAGTTGAACAATTGCCATCAACAGGCGATGTAATTACCGAGGCAGCACGGCCCGGTTATCAGTACCTGTAATTATCGTTGAGAGGGGTTACACATGATAAGATGTCGAAAAAGGGCATTTACGCTCATTGAACTATTGGTAGTCATAGCGATTATAGCAATATTGGCTGCGATCCTATTTCCAGTGTTCGCCCAAGCAAGAGAAGCTGCCCGCAAGGCGACCTGTATATCCAACCTTCAGCAGATTGGGTTGGCACAACAGATGTATCTTCAGGACTACGATGAGATGATCGTTCCCGATACCTGGGGTGACTCGTGTCGCAAGAACGGTAATCCAGGTGCAGTGCGGTCCGACAAATACTTTGACGGTCTCCTCGGCTGGCCGTTTGCCATTCAGCCGTACGCAAAGAACTACGGCATTTACACGTGTCCGTCGGATCCTTACAAGGCCGGGTATGGCAAAACGGGATCATACTGCTACGAGGCTCAACTGCTTGCAGCACATTGGCCCAATTCCTATGCCGGGATCATGAACAGCAATACCGGGCTAATCAAGGCACTGCCGCTTTCCTATGCCGCAAATTACTACCTTAGCCGCACCACCCAGACATCGGTTAATACACCCAATGCAGATGTGCCCGGCGGGGTATCCCTGGCGTCTGTATACGCTCCT
>JAJZFK010000506.1 GCA_021805405.1 bacterium | reverse complement strand
CATGCAGGCGCCTTCGGGAGCCATAAAGGGACCACCACGTATCGTTCCACTCCCAGGTTTGCCATGGCGTTATCGTTGGGCAGAGTCCCTGCAAGGCAGTCCACTCCGATTTAAGTTCTCTAATTGCGCCTTTACCGACGGCAGTCGTAATCCTCAAATGACACATCCCACAATAATTATATTACCTGGCAGTAGTAGGTTCTGATTTTGGATTATAGTCTTTATGGTAATGCAGTGTCAAGTTAAGGGATCCGCTGAGAAGATTAATAATGCCTACTTATAAGACCTCTTGCGGTTCTTTCCATTGTATCTAACCTAGTTTTACCAGTTTTATGGCGAATCGTTCGACGCTATTTGCCTAGCAACCGAATTGCTGCCAGATGAATTGCTGTTACACTAGCAGGATAATTGGCTGCTCTGGAAGAAGTTACGGGTACATTGAGACAGCCTCTGCCGTTCTACGGTTTTGGTGCGAAGGCAGTTTCATTTTATTAAGGGGAGGCAGATTAATGAGCCAGCCAACCATAGAGTTAACCAGTGACCAGATCGAATTCTACCACCGTGAGGGGTATCTCGTTATCCCCGATATTGCCACGTCCCACGAAATAGAACGGATGCGCGGTATTTATGATGACCTGTTTGCTAGACGGGTTGGACGAGAAGAGGGAAATCAATTCGACCTTGCTGGTACGGACGAAGACGACAAGGAAGCCGCGCTGCCACAAATATTGGCACCATCCCGTTACGCTCCAGAGCTTAAACAGGTGCAGTTTGCCACAAATGCTCTCGCAATAGCCAGGCAGTTACTTGGCTCTAACGCGTCTGCAATGGGGGACCACGCCATCCTGAAGCCTCCGTTTCACGGTGCAGCTACCCCATGGCACCAGGACGAAGCCTACTGGTCACCAGATTGGCATTACAACAGCTTCAGCATGTGGCTACCACTTCAGGACGCAACGCTCGATAACGGTTGTCTTCAGTTTGTTCCCGGCAGCCACCGGCTAGAGGTTCTTCCTCACCATAGCATAGGCAACAATCCTAAAATCCACGGATTAGAAGTAGATGAAGCAGACGTTGACCGTGCAGTCGCCTGCCCAATCAGTGCTGGTACATGTACTGTTCACCATAACCGTACGCTGCACTACGCCGGCCCCAACAACTCACCTGTTCCTCGACGTGCCTATATCCTGGGCTTTGGAATAGCTGGTGTAAGAAGAACGACCCCGCGGTCATTCCCGTGGAACGATGCTAAACAGACTCCTCGTCAGGAGCGGGCGAAGCAGGCAGAACTTGCTGCGCCGTCGACCCTGGAGTAGCAAGGTAGGTCCCACAGGCTGCGTACCACGTTGTGATTACTGTTGCGGAACCTACTGCAAAAACCGCCGTTACAATTCCTGAGTCCTTCGTAATGAGAGCTGCTAAAACTGTCCAGCCCAACGCGCGCCAAGCGACCGGTAACTCGGGGTGATGAACCGCAGTGTGTGCGATGCGCTGCCTGAACAGGTACCACATTGCTGCGGCAAAAACGGTGACGGTAGCGGCAGCTACGAGAAGCCACGGAGAGATTGAGAGATTTACGTTCATTTCAAGTTTGCGTTCGATAATCTGCATGAGGTACCCAGCGCCCCGCGGACCAGCTGCAGTAGTAAGTGCCTCACCAGCGTGCGAGAGATTGGGTCCTCCTAGCCAGGCATCCGCTGCAGCGAAAGTAAAGGCAAGTACAAACCCGGCAACGATACTCGCGACAAAGGTCAACAGGGTAAAGCGCCTGCCGCTAGCGGGCCATAACACAGCAACCGCAGCTACCGAGCCGACTACCAGGCTCCCAGCATTAGCGCCCCAACCGGGCCAGCCAAGAACGACAATGAGCGCTGCGAACAGCACCGCGATTATTAATTGCCTATTTTTGAGGTGACTCACCGCTAAAGTCGCGAATAGCGGTAGTGCCATCCCCAAAACAACGCCTAGGTATTCGTTGCCTAGCCCGTAATAACGAATACCACTCAGTGCATATCCACCTAGGAGCGAGTTTTTGATTAGCCGACCACCGGTTACAAGGTCCGCAACAACAACAGTGACAAATATTACGGTGCAAACGGTTGTCCCGGGACGACCAAGAAAGATGCCCGCAGTAGTGCTCAGCAGTCCAAGAGTCAGCATAACAAGCCCAATTTCTACGCCGTAGCTTAACAGGCTATGAGGGCTAAATGTTGGTGCCACGATCAACGAGAGCGGCAGGCTCTGCGCGGTTAAAAGTGCCCAACTGCTTGGTTTCGCGGATGACTTGCCAGAGTGCTGCATAAGAAGGCACAGTGATACCAGAGCGATACCGACAAGTGCTAAAGGCAGCATGATCTCTATCGTGCCTTGCCCGTTCAAATTGGCAAGGGTGTCGAGGTAATCAACGTGTGCGAGAACCCTACGTGAAGGTGTACGGCGGATGCTCTGAAGCGGCCTGCCCGTGGTGTGCGGCGGAATTGGAAGACCCAGGAGGTTTAGAACGGTAGGCTGAATATCGGTGTCCGCAACCAGTCCCAGCGTGCGCGTTGTGGGAGAGTAGAACTCGCCTGGTTGGAACTGATCGCCACTACCAGCCACCAGCGACAAACTGCGCCACTGCGATGGAAGGCCGGTTATCGTGCTGCCAGAAAGGCCAACGAGCAATACGTCACAGCGAATTCGCATTTGGCGCGATTGGTGAACGAGAGAAAGCGCAAGAGCTGGTGCAGGCGTGCCCGCAAGTGCGTTGGGCGATGCGGCGGCCACGATGGTAAGTGCTGGCGTATCTCGTAGAATACTGGCGGCAACGACATCTGTAGCGATAGGCGTTGATTCCGTAATTGCTCCATGCGCTACACCGTTGGAATTCATCGCCCACACAGCTGCCAGTCTTGCAAAGTTTGTGTCACATGTCACGCTGACGAAACGCGCATGTACCGGGTGAATACCAGGTGGAACGAGCGCTCCCGGTAGCTGTGAAAGTAGATCGCTAAAATTGAGCAGTGCAATTTGTGGACATACCAACCTGTTTGTGCCGGAAGGCGGAGCAGTGCCATATCTGCGAGCATATATTGTCCCGGCATTCGCTAAATGACCTGGATAGCGCTCCTCAGGCTGAAACATGCCCTGGAAACCTGGGGGCTTGCGTGCTGGACCACCGGCTGCCATGGTGAATAGAACGTTTGGCCATAAACGGTTAACTGGGGCGGCAGTATTAATAAGTGCTACGCTTCCGGTGGCCACAAATTGGCGCAGTTCCTCACCGCGCTGTCCCTTGAGGTCTGTAGCATCCAGCCGCTTACATAAAATGACTATCAGCCGCGGCTTCGTGTTGAATGACGCCACTTGTGCAATGACACAATTTTGTACTTCTGCAGTCATTGCTAGCGCTAGGACCGCAAGGGCGAAACGCAGGGAGAATTTAACGGGGGCTCTCCTTGCTATCATAATCAGCACGAATGACAGAAGAAAAGCCGCCGCGAACATTGAAATTTCCGATTACGGTCATTCGTCGCGGACGACTTGCCTGAACTAGGTCGTCCAGAATCTGGTTGGTTACAGCCTCATAGAAGATGCCCTTGTTGCGGAACGACTGAAGGTAAAACTTCAATGCTTTAAGTTCAAGACATTCACCATCGGCAACATATTCAATGTTAATGGTAGCAAAATCCGGTTGGCCTGTTTTAGGGCATACCGATGTGAATTCGTGGCACGTGTGTGTGATGAGGTAGTCGCGCTCTGGGCGAGGATTAGCAAACGTTTCTATAAGTTCGTGCTGCGGGCCAACGGTCATTTTGTAGCTCCTGGTACTTTCATGTCGGTTCACCCGACGTTCCAATAAATTTTTTCGCACTCTATTTTAGCAAATCCAACGGCAATCGCGATATAATGAATGAGGAACAGCGGCGGTGCGTAATCGATGTTTGTTGTATTTTACCAAGCTGTTCTAACTTTACAGGAGGCGACCAGGATGAAGAGCATTTTCGCTACGGAATTCGTCGGCA
>JAJZFK010000218.1 GCA_021805405.1 bacterium | reverse complement strand
GCCAGCGTTTTGGGCCGCCTTAAGCATCCGTTCCGCCTGCTCTAGAGTCGCAGCCATCGGCTTTTCTACGATGATGTGAATCTTCTTTGTAGCCGCATATTCCACTATCTCTGCGCTCTCGCTGTTTCCTCCTGCTACCTGCAGAAATTGAAGAGGCTGAGCGTCGAGCATCTCTTTCCAGTCCGCGTAACAGACAGGTACATCGTAATCTCGCTTTACCCGTTCAAGAAGTTGCGGTTCGTCATCTGCAGCAGCCGCGAGTTTAACGCCCGGCTGCTTGCGCCACTGTTCAAGTTCGTGCCAAACATGGTCGTGGGAAAGGCCCGCAACCCCAACGAGGATTTCTGCGGTCATTATGTCAGCCTCCAGTGCAATTTATGGTGTAACTCAAGTTGTCTTAAACCGCTAACCCGCGCGAGTCTTTCACACCCAGGTTCGCATATATCTCCCTGGCAGCGGTAGAACGGTTAAACGTGTAGAAGTGAATGCCATTGGCGCGGTTGTCAAGTAGGTCACGGCACTGTTCCGTAGCCCACTGTACCCCCACTTTTCTAACGTATTCGTCATCGCCTTCGCACCGTTTTACAGCTCTAAGCAGCCGCGCAGGGATGCGCGTGCCCAGTGCTAACTGCGACATGCGGCGCATTCCATCTTCAGTTATGACGGGCATAATACCTGCAATAATAGGTACATGTATGCCTGCAAGGTCGCAACGTTCTCTAAAGTCGTAGAAGTCGCGGTTATCAAAAAAGAGCTGTGTCACGATGTAATCAGCGCCCTCGTTCACCTTTGCCTTCAGATAGTCCATTTCCAGCAGCCTGTTAGGTGTTGATGGGTGGCCCTCGGGATAGCCCGCTACACCTATGCCAAATCCATCTGGATGGGGGTGTACGCCGGTCTCGTTAAATTTCTTGATGGCGCGTACCAGGTCGGCTGCATACCGGTAGGCATCCTGCGAGCGATCATACCCCACCACACTTTTCGGCGTATCACCGCTAAGTGCCATAACGTTAGAGATGTTGTGCTCCGCATAGCGTTGAAGGATCTGTTGAATATCTGCTTCAGAATGGCAGACGCAGGTGATATGAGGTGCAGGATCGCACGTGGTTTCGGTCTTTAGCCGTACAACAAGATCGTTGGTGCGCTGCCGCGTGGAACCGCCAGCTCCGTAGGTAACAGACACAAACGACGGCCGTAGCTTCTGCAACTCATCCACTATTACAACAAGCTGCTCTGCGGCCGCATCAGTTTTGGGAGGCATGAATTCAAAGCTGAACGTAGTTGGTGATTGTTCGAAGATGTCCCTTATGTGCATTTCATTACCTCCCTGGTCTCTTGTCCTTACCTATTATACCGTTGCGAAATTTGTGCTGTTAGTAAAGCCCTTTAACTGTAGTAGCGCAAACCACACTATAGTTTGTCATAATGAGATATTCCTATTTATAGAGAGCAAGTATGGCTGTACCAATTACCCCCGACCCCCGGCGCAGTGCCCACGTTAAACGGGTAGAATCCGTCGCCGAAATGCTACGTCACCAAATCTTTACTGTTGAGGCATTGCTCACTGTGGAGGCGTGGCATACAGAAGAGCCAGTGACGTTTAACAATCGCATGTCTGGCACCCCGATATTCCCGAAAGTCGGTGAATCGTGGGGCAAAATATGGGATTGCGCGTGGTTTCATTTTACCGGTGTCGTGCCAGAGGCTGCTTCTGGCAAAACCGTGGTCCTGCTAATAGACCTGGGAGGTGAAGGCTGCGTCTTCAGTGACGATGGAGTGCCCCTGCAGGGTCTTACGAACATTCGATCGGGTTTTGATTACTCGCTCGGTCGGCCCGGTAAGAAGGTTTATCCCCTTGGAAATAATGCTGCACCAGGCTTTAATATCGACCTGTGGATAGATGGGGCTTGCAACGACCTGTTTGGTTCGCTGCCAACTGGAGGCATTCTTCATGAAGCCGCCATTGCAACCTGCCGAACCGATATTCAGTCACTTGTATTTGATCTGGAAGTGCTGCGCGAACTCTATGATCAGCTTTCTCCCGACACCGCGCGCGCTGCACGTATTATGCTGGCAATGTACGATGCAGTACTTGTTGCGAGCGCCTCGCAGGATCAGGATTCCATTGAAAAGGCGCGTGAAATCCTTGGTGTTGAGCTAGCCAGAAGGAATCAGGACGCCGCCCTTACGGTTACCGCCGTTGGACATGCGCATATCGATCTTGCGTGGTTATGGCCCCTTCGTGAAACGTACCGAAAATGCGCGCGCACATTTTCCACGGTTTTGCGAATGATGGAGAAGTACCCCGATTATGTATTTGGTGCCAGCCAACCCCAGATATACGAGTGGATTAGAGACCAGTACCCTGCCCTATACCGCCAGATAAAGGAAAGGGTTGCCCAGGGGCGATGGGAGCTACAGGGAGGCATGTGGGTTGAGCCCGATGCGAATATGCCCGCTGGTGAAGCCCTTGTAAGACAGCTGCTTTACGGCATGCGCTTTTACCAGAAGGAATTTGGTATTTCGGTCGAAAACCTCTGGATGCCGGATGTATTCGGCTATTCTGGCAACCTCCCGCAGATCATGCTGGGAGCAGGACTGAAGTTCTTCCTTACCCAAAAGCTATCATGGAATGACGTAAATACGCACCCACATCACACATTCTGGTGGGAAGGTATTGACGGCAGCCGGGTGCTGGTGCATATGCCTCCTGAAGCGACGTACAACAGTTCTGCCGCTCCCCGCGCGGTTGCCAAGGCAGAACGTGATTTTCTGGAAAAAGACCTGCAGGATGGCTGCCTGCTGCTCTTTGGGATTGGAGACGGGGGCGGGGGACCAGGGGTAGAGCATCTGGAACGTTTGGAGCGTGAACGCAATTTGCAGGGGCTCTCGCCGGTTGTTCAGCAGCCCGCCTACAAGTTCTTCAGGCAGGTCTCGGCCAACAGCTCGCGCCTCTCAGTATGGCACGGCGAACTGTACCTGGAACGACATCAGGGTACGCTCACTACGCATGCTGCGAATAAGCGCTGGAACCGGCGAATTGAAGATGCGCTACGCACGCTTGAGCTGTCTGCAGTGCGTGCTGGCAGGTACCACACACCGTATCCGTCCGTCGATCTGGAAAATATCTGGAAAGAGGTGCTGTTGTACCAATTTCATGACATTCTTCCGGGGTCGTCAATTGCTCGGGTCTATCGCGAAACCGACGAGCGATACAGCGCGCTGTGGCAGCGTATTCAGGAACTCACCGCAATTGCCGATGCAGGTTGGGCCGTGGATACTGAGCGACCAGGCAAAACCATTGTGAACTCGCTGTCCTGGCCGCGGTGCGAGTGGCAGAAGGTAGATGGTACCTGGCACCTGCTTAGTGCGCCGCCGCTAGCAGCTGCTGCGCTGGGGGAGGCAACCCTGCTGCCCACAGTAACGGCTAATGCTACAACGTTGCAGAATGAGCATCTGCGCGTAACGTTCAACGTTGGCGGTGACATTACTTCCATTTTCGACATGGATGAAAAACGTGAAGTATTGAGGTGTGGTGAAACGGGCAATCAGTTGCGCGATTACCTGGAGCAAGGAGATGCTTGGGACTTCGCATCAGATTATCGCAGCGCACCATCGCGAAAGCCAACACTTATTGAGAGCACCGCTCTGGTTGACGGCCCTTGTGCTGTCATGACCCAACTGCTGAAGGTGGGGGATTCAACCATACAACAGCGCATTGTGCTCACCTCCGGGAGCCGTCGCCTGGATTTCAACACAGAAGTAGACTGGCGTGAAAATGGCCGTATGCTCCGCACGTCGTTTCCACTTGCGATACGGGCAGAAACTGCACGGTGCGAGATTCAGTTTGGCCATATCCATCGACCAACTATCAGTAATTCATCGTGGGAAGTGGCGCGCGAAGAGATATGTGCACATCGCTGGATAGATATTTCCCAGCCAGACTACGGGGTAGCTCTGCTAAACGACTGCAAGTATGGTCACTACGTTAAAGACTGCGTACTGG
>JAJZFK010000419.1 GCA_021805405.1 bacterium | reverse complement strand
CGTACGCATGAGGATGCCTATTGAGGCGTTGGGTGCGCTCGTTACAATATCAACTATTCGCCTTGCCGCGGCACCAACACTGGTTTCAGATACTGCCCCGGCAGCCGCTCCATCACCGTCGTCGTCTCGATTAGTGGGTTGAACAGGTTCAGCGGCAAACTGCTCGATGAGCACATATCCGGGTAGTTGCCGGTGAGCGGTGTGTGGCTCATAGTTGCTCGTCCACCAATCTGCCACCTCCTTGGAACGTTCGCAAAGCGAACTACCTGGCAGATGTGTGTAGAGCCTGTTCACCGCGTCTAACACCACCTGGCTTGATCGGTAGCTGGTACTAGTTACCTGCCAGATCAGGTTTGGAATATCACGGTGCAGGTGTTCAAATATCTCTGGTGCTGCACCACGCCATCCGTAGATGGACTGCTTAAGGTCGCCCACACAATAAAGCCGCCCATAACTTTCACCGCGTCCTACAATCTTGCGGATGAACCACTGTAGTATCTCATACTGTACCGGGTCGGTATCCTGAAATTCATCGAGCAGGAGGTGGCTGGCAACAATATCGAGACGAAACTCCAGTTCACTGGCGATATCGCCGGGAAGTAACTGGGACAGGAGCCGTGGTACATCCGAAAAGAAAAGAAGTCGCTCATTGGCCTGTTGAACCTGAAACTCCAGGTGAAACTTTTGTAAAAGGGAGAGCACTGCTCGTGAGCGTTCACTGTACCGCTGAACCACGCAATAGGAAGCCTGGGATATTAGTGGCTGCACACTGGAAATAGTGGTTTCCTGTAAGGCGATATTGTAGTAGGTGAATTTTCCGTTGATAATGGACTTAACAATGCCGTTACCCAGTACATTTTTCCATTTTCCATCTCGGGCAAGTTTTGCGAGCTCCAGTGCACAAGTGGCCGTGCGCTTTGCCTCCGATGACGCTGCCTGTTCTAACTGGACAAGAACCTGTTTGAGCTGCGTTTCTGAAAGCAGTTCACCAACGGGTTCCGGCAGAATCCACGCATCAGGTGGAACCGAAACGAATTCGCGATAGAGGCCCGGAAGTACCCGATGCAGTTCGCTAGCGACCCGCGATTCCAGCCGAGAGTCTTGCAGTACATCGAGCAGTGTAGACGCCTCGCTGGCAACATCGCCAGCAAGCAGTCCATTAATTGCGGTGTGAGCAAGCCTCGTTGCTTCTGGAGCACCCGAATCGATAATGTTGACATCGAAATCGTGACCGAGTTCCAGTGCAAATGCCTGCATGAGCCGGTTGAATAACCCATCAATCGTGGAAATTGAGACCCGGTGCATCTGCCTGCACAGATCCTGGAGGCTATCTGCAACAGTGGCGCGGGTAATGCTGGGCAATTTAAGGTCTTTGGCGAGGGCCGCTGCGGCGTTCTCGGTTTCCGCCGCTGCCGCGAGGCGGTTTAAAAGCCTGGCAAGTATTTCGCCTGCAGCTTTTCGCGTAAATGTTGCTGTTATGAGTGAAGAAGGAGGAGTGCCAGATAAGAGGTTTTGAAGGTAGCAGCCTGTTAAGCCGTAAGTTTTACCCGATCCTGCTGACGCCTTAACGCCCTGCCTGGTCGCGGTCGGCGTATAGTTGAGCCCATTTGGTGTGGAGTTTGTCATCTGCCCGTTGCCTTTGGGGAAGTTCCACTCTGGTTGGATGCTAAGGACTCCAGACCGGTCTGCCGCCCAATGACACCCTTTCTATCCGGGTACGAATCAAGTGCAAGGCGCTCAAAGCCATCTGCGTAAAGTCCCGCAGGATCAGAGGGCGGCCAGAAACACTGGGCACGGAGCTGTCGAATGATGAAAAATGCAGTTTCATCTGCAGTGGCAAGATCATCGGTTGTCCAGGAATCCGCCATATAAAGGCCAATATCGTCCACCGTTGCCGGCAGCAGGAGATATCCTGGCAATACGGAGTTAAAGCCGCGGTTGAACGCGTGTGCAAGGTGCACATAGAGTGGGAGCTGTAGGTCTACCCAGCGTTTGTCGTCTTTACGACCTTTCCTATGTATCTGATCCGGCTTTTTCACTTTGGCAGCCGTTTTATAGTCCAGCACACGGCATTGGCCGCTTGCTTCATTTGCATCCAGTCTGTCTACACGCCCGTAAATAGTGAATGGCACATCGTCTACCAAGAGTTCTGCAGTTAACTCCTGTTCTGCTGCTATGACACGCCACCCCTCCCTGAATAGTTCGTGCTGCTTCTGGGCAAAGGCGGCGAGCCTGGCTCTTAGTCGGGTTCCCTGTAGTACCGCGGCTGCGCGCGGTACACTACCGAATCGCTTGTGAAGGGCGTCGTCCAGCGCCGCAGTCAACTCCTCAGCAATCTCGTTCGCACTTTGGGAGGAGATGCCGTGGTCGCGCTCAATGACGCGGTTGGCATAGGTGTGCAGCGCATAGTGCGCCAGGTCTCCAAACTGGTTAGGTGCTAGTTCCCTCGGGTCTTCGTCAATCGTACGCAGCCTTAGGACATGACGCAGGTAGAACCGGTAAGGGCAAGCCAGGTAGTCTCTAAATGCCGTGACGTTGAGCCTCTGCAACACAGGATGGTCATCGGGCATCGCTATTTCAGCAAGCGTCCCTGTTTCGCTGAAGGGTAAGAGCGGCCGCACGTCGGATGTTTCGTGCTCGGTGTAGAACCGCAGTGTGCGTATAACCAGCCGTTGAGAGTCGCAGGCAGTTAGCAGGCGGCTGGGCGCAAGCGGACTGTTATCTGCCGTCACACGACCGGCAATCACATGCAGAACGGGCCTGCAATGGGCCGCACTGCTAAGAACAAATAGATCTCGCGCATAGCGTGATTTATTACAGTTCATACCTAGTGTTTCGCGCAGGGAGTCTGGCACAAATGGATCTGTGTTCACACTTCTAGGCAGGTTGCCTTCGTTTACTCCTGTGACGATGAGTACTGGGGAGTCATCTAGCGATACCTCAAGCCAACCCGAGAGCTGTACGCTGCCGATCTCTTCTGTTGGTGTAATCTCCGCTTCACCAGCGCGCCACACCAACAGTTCCAGCGCCTCTGTGAATGTTAATGCACTCTGTACATGGGTGGGGAGCTGCGTTATCCTCCACGCCCGCAGATGGTCGCCCAACAGGCTAATTGCCTGTGCGCTTGGCTGGTCATCCGGGTTGGTGTTGCTGAACTTTCTGCCACTGTATATTGTGCTGATAACCTTCCGCACGGTGGCAGCCCAATCACACAGTGCCTGCTTTTCGCTGGCTCCCTGCTCCAGGCTGAGGACTAACTCTGCAGCATGGCTAAGTTGGGGCACCATGCCAGGTTCACCGTGTTGGATGCGCCCTGGTACCGATTGCTGCATGTACATGTCTAGCAGTCCGGGGAGCGACGAGATTGAGGGTGGTTGTGATCCTTTTATGTCTTGCGAACTTGCAGGCGCGTTGTACCTGATGTGGAGCCGCCATTCGCGGGTTAGCCACCTTTCGATATCTGGATGACGTACGAGCCGGGCAAAGGCGTCCGGGCTATACGATTGCAGGAAGTCGGCAAGCAGGGCGAGCAATACGAATGGAGGGGTGCGTGCCGCTGTGTCCAGCCTGGGTGGGCGTGCACTCATTCCGCTCAGTTCAACGGCGCGTTCTACCGGGCCGAGAAGGGCCTCATCAGCACATGCTACAGATATGTAGTCACCTGTCAAACAAGGACTTTCGTGTGCAAATTTGGGATCGGAACTGTCATTAGATTGAATCGGTTTAACCAGACCACTTATGATACTTGCTACCTCTCGCGCCTGGTCAGTTGGGGAGTGAACCATTGAAATGCAGTTGTCATTGATATCTACCATACGTGATTGCCAAAACTGCGCGTTAAGACAGCCGGTATCTGTAAATCCTTCGGCCAACTCGCTGCCTGCATGAATGAGCGCGACGACCGGACAGCGGCAGAGCCCAATAAGCCTTGTCGCAAACTTTGGTGATTCCAGTATTCCTACCATTACTACTGTAGAGAAGCTTGAACCAACTGTCGCACTGGTGACT
>JAJZFK010000149.1 GCA_021805405.1 bacterium | reverse complement strand
GCTGCTGACCCACGCCTACGATGGCAAACCACTGGACGCCGACTACAGCGCGCGCACTCTTCGATATATCGCTCAGATATGGGGACGCCCCGTGCACATAAGAACGGTTACCGATGACAAACCCGTACTTTTCACTCACGACGGAGAGGAGTTTCACCAGGAGCCACTGACATCCTGACCAATGGCCGAAGAGAGTCTATTCTATCTTTATACAGATATGGTGGGAAGCAGCCGCCACTGGGAGCAGTTTCCGTCGTTGATGGAGAGTGTACTACAGTGGCATGACTCCCAATTGGCAGATGTCGTTCACCGGCGCAACGGTACTATCCTTCACACTTTGGGGGATGGAATTTGTGCCTGTTTCTCCTCTGTTGAAGACGCAGCGAGTGCTGCGGTAGAGGCCCAGGCGATCATGTTGAATAAGCAGGGGCTCTCGCTGGAGTTTACGGCGCCTATCCTCCTGCGTATGGCAATTTCGCGGGCAACAGAAGACTCTACCGGGCTGCAGAGCATGGGCAGAACCATCAACCTTCTGTCTCGTTTGGTGCGCACCGCTAATGGCGGGCAGATACTTGCTGCCGGTGTGGATGTTATGCAGCTTCGTACCAATCTGCCGCCCGGGTTTAGGGTTACAGCGTTAGGCTCGGTGCGCCTGCGTGATCTTTCACCACCGGAAGAGGTTTGGCAGATAAGCCACGATGACCAGGGACACGATTTCCCGCCAGTCATTACCGTTCTCCCGGCTGCTCTTAGCCTGCCTGTGCAAAGCTCGTCGTTTGTTGGCCGCTTGGCAGAGCTAGCAGATCTACGCGACCGTATACGGGCAAGCGAGCATACCCGGCTAATAACACTCGCAGGGTTTGGAGGTGTCGGCAAGACGCGCCTCGCACTTCAGTGTGCCATGCAAAACGCAGACTGGTTTACTCATGGCGTACGAATGGTTTCGCTGGCGGCGCTGCATGAACCAGAGTTTGTGCCACAGGTGTTTGCCTCGGCGTTTGGCGTGGTTCCTGCAATTACCGAGACCTACGAGGAGTCCGTCTGCAAGGCACTTAAGCCGCTCAATGTGCTCATTATTGCCGATAATTGTGAGCAACTTAAAGACGAGGTTGGCGCACTGGTCTACAAGATTCTCCAGACCTGCGAGGGTGTCACCGTGATCGCCACCAGCAGAGAACCGCTCTCCGTTCCCGGTGAGCAAGTGGTTACTGTCTCTTCACTGGCGCTGCCTCCGCATCGTGCCACAATGGATAGGGCTACTCTGCTTCAGTACGATGCATGCCGGCTTCTGCTTGACCGCGCAGGCTCGCAGCACCAGTTATCGCAGGACTCGGTGGAAATCAATGGCGCCATCGCAGGCGTATGTATGCGCCTGGATGGCATACCGCTGGCAATTGAGCTAGCTGCTGCACGCCTGTCGGACCTATCTATTCGTGAACTGGAACTTGAGATGGATCGCCGGTTTCAGTTACTTACCGGGGATCAAGATCCCTCTACGCCCCACCACCGGACCCTTCAGACGCTTGTTGACTGGAGTTATGGACTTCTGGAGCACCGTGAACAGGTGCTGCTTAGCCGGTTAGCGGTGTTTAAAGGAGGCTTTACGCTCGCTGCCGTTGAGAACATCTGCACAGATGATGCGATCGACAGTGTGGATGTGCTGGATGGCCTCTCCCTGCTGGTAGATAAATCGATGGTCAATTATGAGCCAGGCAATGAGAGGTATAGTCTTTTAGAGACTGTACAGGTGTTCGCTACCAAGCGCCTGGATGAGAGCGGCTACGGTGGCACTATAAAAGAACGTCATCTTAAATGGTATTCCCAATGGATAGACACAAACTTTAATCTTGCCTATGGTCCCATGACGTCCTCCTGGTTCGCCGAACTAGACGAGGAACTGCCTAACCTGCGAAGCGCCCTCCTGCTAAGCCTTAATTCGGATAACCAGGAATACGGCCTAAACCTTGCATCGGCTCTCACAATCTACTGGCTGAACAGAGGGATGGTTGAGGAAGGGCGGCGATGGATAGATGCACATATTGATGTGGCAAAGCGTAATGGCCGCACCCGCGACCGGCTGGTAGCGGAAGTGCTTTCAGAGGGAGCGTCACTAGGTGTTGCGTGTGGAAAATACGACTATGCTGAGCAACTGATGCGAAGGTCTTTAGAGATCTATCGTGAACTTCAAGCGTACTCGTCCGCGGCTGTTGTTTTAGGTAACCTTGGGGTAATTATGACTTTTACCGGGAATAACGCGGAGGCTGTACGGCTGATAACCGAGAGCATTGATATGCTTACGAGCCATCGCCGTGATTCGAACGACCAACGCGTTCCGGCTGCTCGAATGAACCTTGCGCAGGCTCTGTGGAATGACTACCAGGATGAGCAGGCAGCCGTATTGCTATACCAAACGCTAAGCGAGTGGCGCCGTATTGGTAACCCACTTGCAACCGCTGTCTGTTTAAATAACCTTGCAGCGACGGAGATAACACTGGGGAGAAACACAGATGCCTGGCGGTATGCGAGGGAGTGCCTCCGTATTCGACGCCAGGTTGGCGCAGTGGGAAGCTATGCCTGGTCGTTTAATATCATTGGGATACTGGCGGCAGATAATGGTGATCTCAAAACAGCAGCGCAGCTGTTTGGCGCAGCCAGTTTTCATAACGAAACGAGACCCAACGCGAGAACCCCCCGGGAGCGCAAGATTGTAGAGGTCAAGGTGGCCGAGGTGGCGAGGCTGCTGGGTATACAGGTGTTTCGCGAGCTAAGTGCTGCAGGGGGAAATGCTGAGCTGGATACAATGGTAGATATGGCGCTATCATGCGGGCCAGGTTTTCTTGAGTGGACAGACCAATGAGCGAGCCGCTTTATCTGCAGGTTACTCCTAATTTGAATCTTGAGCCCTGTGGAGGTTGTAACCAGTGTAGCCTGCGTTGCGCAAACGATGTGCCGTTCTCGCAAAACGAATGGGCCCACGTCGTGCAGTATTTAACTAACCTTAACGAGACTGAACGTGAGCTTGTAAGGCGCGTGGAAATCCAGGATAAAACCGTCGATCTAGGTGATAGCGTGCAGGTTGAGATGTGTCGCTTTTTTAACATGCAAAATGACCATTGCATGATCTATCCGGTTCGACCGCTTATGTGCCGCTTTATGGGCCACGTAGAGTGGATGCCATGCCCCATAAACCTGGTGCAACGCACCATTCCTACCTCCGAGGCACTGCAAGTGATGGAAGCATACGCCCGTGAAGACCGAAGGGAGTCCTCAGGTTGGCTCCAGGGTAAGGAATAGGGCCAGCCGGGCCAAGCAGCAGCGCGGCTTCACGCGTCATCGGGCGATCTTTTGCCGCGGTTCCGTCGTAAAGAAACCGGAATCTATGATACACCTGCATGTCTGAATGAGTTGGCTTGCCGCTGCCCCTATGGTGAAGAAATACGCGGCCACTAAGGAATACCACACTGTGAACATCACCAGGGTTCGACGAAACGGCCACAGCGATGTCGCGTAACCCCGGTTCATGGTAGCAGTCACCGGGCTCGGTTGCCAGTATCAGGCGTGGACGGTCTCTCCTTACAGCAGCAGGATCTCGGTGTAAGTTATGGCGTGTGGCGAAGGGTAGCCAGCGAAATGCAAGCCCCGCTGCCGAGGTGCCAACCTGAACCTTTGACGGTAGGCTAGTCCAGATTTGCGTTTCAACGGCTGGGCCGGGGGATTTAGTGCCGATAAGCTTTACTAGAAGTGTTGTGTGCTTGGCAGCCAGTGTCCTAATTCGTCGTCGCATTATCCCCGCAGCTATAACAAGCTGTTGAACCGGCGGATCCCCGGGTTTCAAGCCCTCCAGTCGATAGTCGTAGGGATGAAAGGCGTAGCGACCGCTTCGTAAGTGGCTGGGCGGCTTCAGGAGAGATGAGGCGGCAACGACGATTAGCCCCAGCACGGCAATTGCCCCGTAAAGCATCGCCGTTTTTTGAATTGGTTGGTCAAATTTCAAGGCACTGCTTCTCCATGT
>JAJZFK010000135.1 GCA_021805405.1 bacterium | reverse complement strand
CAAGCTTTACCAGGGTTTCAAGCGGCGGATAGGGTTCACTCAAGCGCATATTTGCTCCATATCAACAGGGTTCAGTGCTCGTAATCAAAAGCCAAAACGGAATCGCGAATGGGATTTATCAGGGTCTGTACTACAGCTTGATGTGCCTCGTGCGGACCGTAACCATCAAGAGCTTCCCGGCTCTCGAATTGAATGTGCAAGCCATGAGTATAGCCTTGCCCACGCCCTGAAAAGTCTTCACCTACCGAGAGGGACACAATACCTGGAATTTCGTTGCGAAGGGCACGTAATGCATTCATAACCGTGTCGATGGCTTGCGCATCCGTTCCAGATTTCCACCTAAAAAGAACAATGTGTTCTACCACGTAATTCGTACCCCTTTCGTGACGAAACGCAATTCAGGTCACTATTCTACCTCACGTTGAGAAACCTTCCATCCCCATTGATGAGTACCTACATCCAATTACTGCCATTGTGAACCTCGGCAGCATTGACGGCAGCAACGAGCTCGCGCGATATAACCCACACATTCCCATACGCAAGGCTGCCACCTCGCCGTTGTAACCGGCCGTTGAAGTTTGTTGTCACTGTGTGTAATCTGGTTCGGGATGAAGATTTCAAGGTCGCGACCTCAACAGCGTAAAAAGTGTTTGTACAGTGCAATTGTCGTATAAAACCCTAGCCAAATTAGTGACAGTCTCTCTAAATAAGTGCCCGCAACCTCCGCGCCTGGTGTAACTCAGCAACTGAGCCTTGGGTTACGGTAATGGGGATTTATGCTGTCATGGTACCCTAGCCGCCTGTTATTTACGAAAGGCATTCGGTTCGCAAACCAACGTGGGAAGTGCACTCGGCAAGCTTGTGCACGTTTTCCTTGGGTTGGCGCAACTGATTGTCGATAATAAGTATGCCCACCTTCTGCGATGTAGTTGTGGACGCGTACTCTCGAACGGAATTAGTCGAGGATCCAAAGGTATTCCGGCCAGAATGTTGCACTTGTCTTACGGGCAAATATGGCGGTGCCACAAACGACACGTAATTGCACTGTATGGCAGTTACACAATCTTTCTTGATTTGCACTCTATGCTTCGAACAAGTTGTTGAACTGATTTGCGCCTAATACCGAACGCCCGCTGGAGACATGCATCTACAATTTCAAGGTCGCAGCGCACCCAGCTTACATTACGATCCAGACGACTATGGAAGCTCGAAGTCCAGGTAGTCATACATGAAATTTGTAAACCCGGCGTGTGCAACAGTTGGCGCGAGCGTTATCACATTATCACCCCGATTCAACAGACCATCTGGAATCTTTACGTGCGACACGCTGTATTTAGCATGCACAGCCTCACGCAGGAGTGCGTTACCACCTTCAGCGGCAGGGTGCACAGTGGCAACTGGTTTGGTGCCGTTATTCACATAAACGTTGAGGTTACCCTGGTACGCACCGGCGAACGCTATAGTGAGCGTGGATGTTCCCGGCGGCACAGAATTTAACGGAAAATGAATATTCCATTTCCAGATTGACGATGTTCCATTCGTCATCCAGGATGTCTGTGCATAGTTCCAGGCACTGCTCCAGTTTCCTTTAGTTACATAATAGTTCAGCGGATTTGTAAACTCACTCGAAAACTTGGAAAAAAGGTAGGGTACCCAATAGTCTTTCCCATGGCGGAATTCAGTCGCCGTACGGTCCGGTACGCCAATCTCCCAGGCAATCACTTTGCCCGGATGCCGCACGTGCCACGCGAGGGTTCCTAACTTGACGTGCCGTCCCGGTGCAATTGTTATGTTGGAGCGAGTATACTCGCCCACCGCGCCGCGAGTGAACGCATACAACTCGTAGCTACCAGGGCGAATCGCCGGTATTACAAACTTTCCACTGTGATCGGCACGTGCCCAGTACTGATAGGCATTGCCCTGAAACTGCCAGTTACCAGCCTCTGCCTGCGGCTGCGCAAGGCCCACCCACGCTCCCGCACCAGAAACCGCTGGTTTAAGGGGATCGTGAACGGTGAATGTGCCCGAAGCCGTGCCCCACTCATGCGCCGGTGGATAATCAGCATTGCTGACCCACCCGTAGGGCTGAGCATTCTCCTCTGCCTTTGCCTGGGCTTTTGCATCCAGCCAGCAGGCATGGCCTCCGATTTTGTTGTTGAGGTACAGAAACCATGGGCCATACATCTTGCTCCACGCCTGCCCGTGCTGAATGGTAAATCCCTTGCCACCATAGTGCTCGGCGTAGAGCATTAGGTGCAGCAGTCCAGTTGCAGCGGTAAGGTCGTTTTTAACGGGACCGTCGTTAAAATAGTCGTGCGAACCAAGCACGATCCACGCACCCAGGTTGTTTATGTTACTGGCCTCGCCGTAGCACGGTATGCTCCCAAGGTCTGCGCTATACTCGTATTTGCAGTCATACTGCCCCTTCCACACACCGGTTGTGAATAGTACTACCTCCTTGATGCCCATCTGGTGAGCGTGCGTGAAATCATAAGGCGTGGGCATCTGCCAATGCCGTAATCTATCTACATAGATGCGCTCTAGCAAAGCAGTTTTGGCTGTCTGCGGCATCGACCACACCATGCGCCATTCGCCCATACCGGCCCGGGGAAAGCTGGCAGGATGGCTGACTATTGCGTATACATACAGGCCAGTGTTTCCACGCCGCAGAACATAGTGAATGTCGATGTTCCACGGTTGCTTATCTACGGCAGGATTGTAGATCCTCTTACACGACACGTCTACCATGTTGGACGACTCTTTCGTCACAGAAAAGACGCAGTGATCCGGTGTTTCATAATTGCGCCCGCCAGACATACTGAAGTAGATGCGCGTGTGCCTGCCGCTAGCGCTTACCATCTGGTGGCCGTCGTAGATGAGCGAAATAACTGTTGCTGCATCTGGATTAATGGTGGCCGTTACAATCCCGTTAGAAAGAACCACGCTGTTTGCCATTCGCCGCAAGGTAACGTCGGGGCCGTTCGAACCGCCGCCGGGTACATTCGCCGATACCTTTACCGGAGGAAGTACCACGAAGATAAAGCCAGCCAGCAATGCCATTAAACGAGTTGAGGAGATTTTGCCGTTCGAAAACATAAATGGTCCCTATCTAATTTAAGGACGCCCGCACCATCGCATTGGGCCACATACCGTTGGGAACAGTGATTAACTGCCTGCCGGTTTAACCTCCGAGATGGATAAACTGGGCGGAATGTGATAAGCGCTAAATGGGTCGGGATGAGATGGATCGAAATGAAAGTTCTGGTCCTTTAGCAGAGAAGTAATTGGGAGCCTCGCTTCAATAATTGCCTGCACGACGCATTTTGCCAGCTCATATGCGCCATAGCCATTGAAATGTGAATCGTCTTTCAGCGGTTTTGGCTGGTTTGGAAAGGTGTTTGCCGGATAGTGCACAAAAGCATGGAGTGTTCCCTGCGGCCCCAGCTCATTGAACAGGACTTTGCTCATAGCGTTAAGGTCTATAAGCGGTACATGCTGCTGCGCTGCTGTGAGCCTTACAGCGGCCGGATAATCGCCAAGCGTATTGACAATTTTGCCCGCAGAGTTGAACCGACGCCGGTTCATGGACGTTACAAGAACGGGATGCCCGCCACGGTGACGGATTTGGGTGATGAAATATTCCAGGTCATGCTTGTAGGACGTGAACGGGCCAATACCGGGGCCGTGCTCCTTTTGGTCGTTGTGCCCAAACTGAATGAATGCGTAGTCGCCGGGCTGCATCGTGCTTAAAACCTTTGCCAGTCTGTTTGAGCCCATAAAACTGCGGAGTGTTTCTCCGGAATTTGCATTGTTCGCAATTGCAATTCCCGCACGAAAAAACCTGGGAAGCATCTGGCCCCAACTGCACCAGGGCTCATCGGGCTGATCGGTCACCGTTGAGTCCCCCAACAGATAGACCGTCGTTGCATGCTGGGCCGGTTCAACTTCAACGGCCTGCACTGCAGGCTGCTTGCCGTTAAATTCCAGAGTTAGCCGGTCATCCCAGTCCTTT
>JAJZFK010000064.1 GCA_021805405.1 bacterium | reverse complement strand
TTTTGTCGGTGTGAGCATAGTCCTCCACACGGTTGTGGTCATCATAAACGGCGACAAGCGCGTTGGGTACAGGTCTGCCAGCGCTGTCGAGTACACGGCCTAATGCCCACACTGGGCTGTCGGCCCTTGCAGCAGGACCATTAAACCAGACAAAGAACGTAACACCTAGCAGTGCCACACATATTCGGGTTATATCTCTGCGCATTCTTGTATCGGGTACACCCGCCTATTTCCAGGCAGGATCCTTCCTGTTTTTCAAGATGGCTGCCAGTTCATCGTCACCTATAAACGAAGTGATCTTATTAGGTGTGACAAGAAAGAAGGTAGGAGTGGATGAAACTCTGGCTTGATTTCCTGCCTCAAAATCTGAAGTGACCTCCGCAGCAATGGCCGGGCTCTGCATATCCTGACCAAATTCGTGCGTGTTGAGGCCGAGCGACGACGCCAGCTGTTCATATCCCTGGCCGCTGAAATTATGGTTGGACACCTGATCCTGATCTTGATAAATCATGTCGTGCATCTGCCAGAATTTACCCTGTAAACCCGCAGCCAGTGCCGCTTGTGCAGAGAGGACGGAATTCGGAAATCGTGGGCCCGTCTGGCTGTTCATACCCAATGGATAGTTTCGGAATATCAGTCTAATGTCAGGATTTGCTTTCAGCAACGCTGGCATACGCTTAGCCGCCTGTGCGCAGTGCGGACATCCGTAGTCTGCAAATTCGACGACAACGTATTTTGCGTTTGGATTTCCTTCCGAAGGTGCCTGGCTGTTTATTAGTAGTGACCTGAGGGTAACGGAAACAGACTTTGGTGCCATGTCATTGGCAACCTGCAGCCTCAGAATAATCTCCGGTATGTAGATGAAACCAAGGCCCACGCCAAGAAATCCAAGTACAGCAAAAACCATTTTCTGATCAGACGGGATGGGTCTGCCCGCGAGTACGTAGTCATGGTATGCTACGAAAAATAGAATTGTGAGCGTGATCGCTGACGTGAAGCAGTAGGGACAGAAACTGGCAATTACAAAGATTGCGATATACTGCAGCCACCACGAAACACAAATTGAGGCGACCAGCACAAACCACACAGCCATGTCTAACGGCCGCAATTTCAGCAGTCCCGCATCCTCGGGGGTGGTGCCAGCGGCAATGCTCGCGAGAGCACCTTTGCGCCTCCACGCCATTGCGGCAAGAAGGACGTACGTCACAACTCCGAATAGTGCTGTTGGAATAGGACCGAGATGACCATAGGAGCTGTGGAAAGCACCCTCGCAACTGGTGTACCTGGTACTACACGGCAGAATCTGTGCTGGTCCCTGTTCTTCAATAGTCAGTATGGTGGTGAGCACAATTCCAAACAGTGAGAGGATTAGAGTCGCCTTGTTGGTTAGCACCCGGCGCATCAGATATTTTGAAGGGCTTTGTGATGCAGGCTGAACAGGTACCTCATCGGGCGAATTGCCCGAATCGAGTGGATTACCCACTACGGTGTCACTCATAATTTCACGGCGAGACTGTAACCAGGCCGCCGCTGCCTCCTTTCGTAACAATCAAAATAGCGTTTGGTGCATTGTAAACGTTTATCGCACCATTGATTAATACTGCACTTTATTATACAGTGTTATCCTGCACGGTTGTCACAACTGGATTAATATCGCGCTCTGTTTCGGGTGATCACATGCCTAATCCAAATCGCGAAGATACATTTGCTGCAGATACTCAAGCTGGCTTGCGTGCTGAATGTCATGCTCAATTATTGACCACACCACCGACCCAAGTTCTGGTGTTCCGTCAGTACCCCAGTCAATTCTTCGCTCAAGGTCACCTTGAGATAACGTTTTAAGCGCCTCACTCCAGCTCCTGGTTTCGCTTTTTGCCCATTCCAAAATAGCACTCCAGTCGTCCATCAGCGGGGCAAGATCTGGGTTAAAGTCTGTGGTACCCATCATTTTAGTGTCGCCGTGAAGCACTGGCAGGGTGAGCCTGCGCCAAGCGGCCACGTGGTAGACAATGGAAGCAGCCGAGCCGTTTTGTCCGATGCCCCAATGGTGGCCGGGCCAGTTGGCGTGGGCAAATCGGTATGCGTTCTGGCTGTCAATTTTCGCCGCCTCACCCAAGAAATATTGAGATGCCCGTTCGTGCCGGTATTTTAGGAACTCTACTGTTTGTACTAACATGAAACTACCTTCCTGGTGTCTACGGGAATTCACTGCGTAGATTTGCAATGAATCAAGTTGAGAAACGGGCACAAGCAAGTTTATTGTACCGCAGTGCACATATTTGCCTACTTCGACAAAGCGGGTACCTTGAGTCTTGCGGGCCTAGGCGAACGGGGTAAAATAGTTACTATCCTATAATTTCTTTCCGCTGCCTGTAACGGATGGCAATTTAGCGACGTCCAAATTGTGAATAACAGCCGCAATTTTGGGTAGTCGGCTATTAATTTACGGTTTTCGATTAAGGAGCCAACATGCTGAATGGCAAGTCTCGGTTAGTTGCAATCTTATTGTTAAGTGCGTGTGGCGCTGCACGTGCACAAAATGCGGCTCCTGGTGGTGCCCCCTCTGCACCAGCTAGCCAGCCCAAAGCTGCTGCCCTGGCACCCACGCCCGTTGGCCTTACCCTTGTGCAGCGGTACCTACTAATGAATGACATAAACGATATTGATCGTAGTAGAACCATTACACCGCTGCATTTAACACCCGACCAGCTAAAAAAGGCTATTGGTATTCTTGACCAGTTAACTGCAGACTATGAGCGCAAGGTTTCCATGGTCACCGACCGACTGTTTTCGCCATTTATGGGAGAACTTAAGGACGTAAAAGCGAGGGTGTACGGCGGGGGGACAATACCGAAGGATTTTGACGCACGAATGAAACATGCAATGGACTCATTTGTTTCGATTCGCAAGCAGCTGAATTTAGATAACATCGCTTCTGCGTCTAACGCGCTGGAGAATATACTTACACCTTCCCAGGTGGCTATTGCGGCAAACCTCGCGAAAAACTCGCCCGCTAACGAAGGATTGTACAGTGCCTCCACTAGCGACGCACAATGGTACCACCTATATGTTGGAAAAGTGTTTCTTTCGTATCCGCGGATTGTACCACTGCTACAAAACATGCTGAAAGCGCAGGAACCTGCTCCTGTGAAAAGTAGCTCAGGTACCGATGCTACTTCTACCGCTTCAAGGCCAGAAAGTGGAAAGTAACCAAACCCTTCAACCATAAATCCCGGCATGCTGTGTTTGATTACAGCATACCGGTACTGGAAAATTCAACCGTCCACGCCACATTAAGGCTTCAGGTCAGGCGAGTTTCTGCAGCTTGTCGGCAATCACTTGCTTGGATTGTACGCCTACAATCTGATCCGTAACCTTCCCGTCTTTGAAGAAGAGCAGGGTAGGGATTGAGCGAATATTGTACTTCTGTGCGATGTCCTGCTCTTCGTCGACATTGACCTTGAGCACCTTGGCACGGCCAGCAAAATCTGCGGCGACTGCATCGAGCGTAGGTGCAATCATTTTGCATGGGTTGCACCACACCGCCCAAAAATCCACCACCACGGGAACTGTGGACTTCAGCACTTCCTGCTCAAAATTCGACCCTGTAACTGCAGATGCGTTGCTCATATTTCTCCCTCACTCTCAGTTCCATCATCCGCACCTGGCAGGTAATAGAAGCTGGATTGTTATGTTATGTTATGGTAGTCAAACTAGTTAACAGAGAACTACCGACTACCCTCAATTGTGCTACGCCCGGTAGATATTTGAAGTTCCTGCTTTTTAAACTGGTAGTTCCTTCAGGTAGTTGAAACTAGCGTTTAAGCAGTCGAACGGGTCACGTCGGTATTCGTCCTGCTCAACAGCAAACCACTCAACGCCAGCTTCCATACAACAAGGGATGAGATGCGTCCAGTCCAGGTTTCCTTCGCCAATCGGCGCCATAACCGGACCTTCCTGTACCACCTCGCGATCCTTTACGTGAATTACCGGAACTCTTCCTTTCAAACGCTCCATG
>JAJZFK010000434.1 GCA_021805405.1 bacterium | reverse complement strand
GAAGTGATGTAGTCATGGTTGTTGGGTATAAATCTAGCCAACAAACATGACTACATCGCCACCCAAAACTGAAGACGAGCCGTTATATACCAGAGCCGAAGTCGACCTCCTTCTTGGTCCACTGCGTGCCCTAATCCAGCGGCTAGAAGAGCAACTGAAGCTTGCCGCGAGGCGGCAATACGGTACCTCTAGCGAAAGGACTGGCCGCCAGCCCGCGATGCCAACTATAGGTCTACCAAGAGTGGCCGGTACTAGTGGCGAGCTTAACAGGTTACGGGTTATGTTGGGAATGGAACAAAATACTCCGTGTTATTTTAAAATCAAGCGCTGTAAGGTTTTAAAATTGTTTGAATTGCTTGACTCTTTTCACGCGAGGTGATTATAATCATGCTGCTCGCACGGTTAACGGGTCGTTGTATTGCCCCAAAATCCATCTAGCGGAGTCACAGACATGTCCATCGAAGTAGAAGTATTGCCATCCGTTACCCTCTTTAACGGCCTGGATGACGATCAGATGAAGATGATTGCGCTCAATGGAAGGATTAGGTCGTACCGGTCTGGGTCGGCGATTATGCAGCAGAAGGACCCAGGAGATACGTTCTTCGTTATTCTGGACGGAACAGTAAAGGTGTCGCTCACGCTACCAGATGGCAGCGAAGTCTTCCTCGCAGTGCTCGCCCAGGGTGACACTGTGGGTGAACTTAGCCTCATAGACGCCGGCGGCCGATCTGCAGACGTAATCGCGCAGGAACCTACACGCATCCTTACCATGGACCGAGAACTGTTTGATACGTTGCTTGCATCTGGCGCACAGTTTCCACGCAACCTCATGCGCATACTCTCACGTCGTCTTCGGCTCGCCAATGTACGCATACAGGCTCACTGCACCCTGGATGTTTACGGCATGGTTGCGCACCAGTTACTGGAATTTGCAGAGCTATATGGGCAGCCTGCTGCAAACGGCGCAACTTATGTGCCCATTCGGCTTACACAGGGCGATCTTGCTACGCTTGTTGGTGCCTCCCGCGAACGTGTTAACCAGGTAATGGTTTCATATCGCAAAAGCGGCATCATCTCGGTAGACGGCCGCTTTCACATAACCGTTGAGAAAACCGATCTGCTTCGCAAGAGAATAGCCAACAACTAGTTACTCGGTTTTCAGCGGGAGCTTCATCCAGAACATAGCTCCTTCACCCGGTTCGCTCTTTACGCCCACCAGTCCGCCATGCGCATCTGCAACGCTCTTAACGAACCGCGTGCCAATTCCGGTACCGCCCACGGTGGTACTTATTGCCGCCATTGTAAACAGTGAGTCGCGTACATTCTGCGGCATACCCGGCCCATCATCTTTTACCTCCAGCAGGCAGTAGCCGCCATCTGGAAACTGCCCGGTCTGCACCGCTTCCGCACGCACAACAACATGAAACTGTCGCAACTGAATTACGCCCCGCTTTACACCATCGCTAATAGCACCAAGCGAGTTATTAATGAGGTTAAAGATGGCGCGCCCCACCAGCCGCTGGTCAAACATGAACTTGGGCACTGACTCCATGCCTTCCAGTGTAATTTCAACTCGGCGCGATTGCGCCACCACTTTAAGCCGCCGAAGCCTATCCTGTAGAACCTCAGACAGGTCGTTCATTACCATGTGCGTAGACTGGGTTCCCTTAATGTAGTCTGCAATCTCCGATACCATTTCACGGATGTCGGCACAGCCATCCTTCACGGAAGTACGTGCCTCGGGGCACCAGTCGCGCAACGGAAGTATTGCATTTTCAATGTCGTCTGCTACATCGGCAGACCGGTCGCGGCAGTTGTTCGCAATGGTATCCAGGTCGTCGAACATTGGTTGAATAAACGAATCTACAGTAGTATCCATCAGCGTTTCAATGGGAGTGAGCGCATTTTTAATATCGTGGCCCAAATCTCCCACAGCGCGCGCTACAGCTGCCAGCTGTGCCTCAATGGCCAGCTGTGCATTCACTATGACGGTGGATGATAGCCCGCCAATGATCTCCAGCAGCTCGGTATCCTCGTGGTCAAAGTGGCCAGTTTTCTTGTTGATTGCCTGCATTACGCCAATGGGGTTGCCCTGAAGGTCGCGCAAGGGAACCGTTAGAATGGACCGCGTCTGGTAGCCTGTATTCGTATCAAATTGTGGGTTGTAACCAGCGGGATCAACCGATTCGCTAACTAGCGATTTGCCTGTACGAAACACCGTGGCCGCACGTCCGCTGATATCAGATACAGGATCAATCTCCTGCCCAATAAGCGATGTGTTGCCCACTACGTGTTTAAACACCAGTCGCTTGCGTTCGGCATTATAGAGCAACAACGATCCTGCGTCTGCGTCTACCGTGTTTAGCGATGTTACCAGCGTCTCGCGCAGCAGCGTGTCGAGATCGTGCCCCGCACCAAGGGCAACGGTAATCTGATGAGTCGCCTCCAGTCGTCGCTGACACATCCTAAGGTGGTGTCGAAGTTGTGCAATTTCGGCGGTCATATCTGCGTTATGATTATCGATATCTGTGTTATGCAACGTTATCACCTCTTGTTCTTCATTAGGGATTATTACGCTATTTCGGCTAGTAAATCTACACGATTTCTCAACGATGTTAAATAGTTAACAGTGCGAAGAGGTAGAAAGGGCAACTAAGCCAGAACACGCTATGATATACTAATTCTTATATCACTAACATTATCGAGTAATTACGACCGATAGAGCCAACTGGGGTACGCCCCTTCAGGAGCCTAACTTTACATGCTTGAGATGCCTTCGTTACAGGTAAGGCGGCCACATTCAGAAACTGTTGCACCTAGTGGGCGTGGTGGCTACCACATAATGACGTGGGGCTGCCAGATGAACGAAGAGGACTCTGAGCAGCTGGCTCTGTTTCTTGAGCGGGACGGGTACCATGCTACGCCAAAACTGGAAGACGCCAGCGTAATACTGCTTAATACGTGCAGTGTACGCGCAAAGCCAGAAGACAAAGTATGGAGCATACTTGGCCGGTTGCGGGACATGAAGCGGGACAACCCAAAAATAATAATAGGTGTGTGTGGCTGTATGGCACAGGTGGAAGCATCTAGCCTGGCGCGCCGTGCACCTCAAATCGACCTCATTATTGGCACGGGCAATATTGCACGCTTACCGGAGCTTCTTGAGCGAGTTCGTGCAGGCGAAACCGTACACTCACTCGACTTGGCGGTGCCCAACCGTAATGTTGTGCCGCTTACTGCATTGCAGTTACCGCCGCGCAAGGGCGCAGTCGTTGCTGATCTGCCCGGGCGGGCAGTAGAGCGGCGACCCAAGTTGAAATCGCACGTGCCCATCATGTATGGATGCGACAAGTTTTGCACGTTTTGTATAGTCCCTCATACACGGGGGCGTGAGCGAAGTCGTCCAACCGAAGAGATACTTGCAGAGATACGACAGCTTGCAGAAGGAGGTACGCGTGAGGTAACGCTGTTAGGACAAACGGTTAATTCCTATGGCAAAAACATGCCTCAAGGTAGAGTGCCATTTGCCCGCCTGCTTGAACAGATAGACGGTATTCCGGGCATTGAGCGCATACGATTTACTTCGCCATACCCTCGCGATTTTACACAGGACCTTATAGAAACGATTGCGAGACTACCTCATGTATGTGAACATGTACACCTACCCCTGCAGGTGGGAGACGATACACTGCTTAAGGATATGCACCGAGGATACACAGTGGGCGAGTTTAAGGCCATAGTTCACAGTCTACGCACAAACATCCCTGGAGTATCCATCACAACGGACATCATGCTGGGACATCCCGGTGAGACAGACGAACAGTTTGAAAATACGTTGGAAGTGGTACGAGAACTTCGGTTCGATTCTGCATTCATGTTCGCATATAGCCCGCGTCCTAATACCCCCGCTGCTGAAAGGTTAGACCAAATCGAACAATCTGTAAAGATGCGTCGTCTTAGTAAACTAATAACACTGCAAAACATGGTCACGCAGGAGGTTAATACCTCGTTAGTGGGCACTGTGCAGGAAGTGCTTATTGAAGGAACAAGTGCTAAGAACCCTCAGCGCCTATCGGGATATACTAGAACACTTAAGCTGATTAACTGTGCCATTCCCGCAGGGTCATTAGTAAGCAGCGATGTTTTCATTGGAAAACTCGTACCGGTACTGATTACTGACGGCATGCAGACGGGTCTGTTGGGTGAAATTCAGCCAAATACAGGAAATATTAGCGATTGGTGATACAAACACCTAATGATTTTCCTGCGGATTTCCGAAATGATCATTAATACGTGTTTTTGCGGCGGCCCTCAACCGGTTTGATTTACAGCTAAGAGTACTATCCGGTACCTACCTGCTGCGCAGTATTTGGGCGCTTTAACTGGTCGGAGGCTAACATGCGGAACTACCCGCTGCGTGCTAAGGTTTTATTATTTTCGGAGTGGACGATCGCAACCGTTGCGGTCATCCAAACCCTTTACGGATCACCGGTCGTTCCCGGTAAATGGTCCACGCTAGGTGTAGCCGTTGCTGCCGTACTGGCACTCGCCGCGGGTGCTCAAAAGGTCGCCGTTGTAAGGTCGCAAAACTCCTCCGAAGATATCAACATCTCGCTTGGCTTTCTCGTTACATTCACTGCGATGCTGCTATTTGGCCAAAGGGCGGCTGTGCTTACCGGCCTGCTATCCGGGTTAGCTGCCACTATGTTCCCAAAGCGGCAGCCATTCTACCAGCTGACATTTAACCTCTGCGTCATTGTGGTAAGCGCGTGGACTTCCTCCCTCGTTTATAAAGCCATGGGCGGGTATAGCAGCACTAGCCACCTGGTCACCCTTACCGCACTGCTGCTCGCTGCTGCAACCTATTTCCTCTTCAATACACTTCCGGTTTCTGCTATTGTCTCGGCCTTCAGCGGACAAAAGACCATTGCACTGTGGAAAAAGGACATTTTGTGGTCACTTCTCAGCTATCTGGCTGGAGCGTGTTGTGCGGGACTTGCCCAGATGCTTGTAAGCAGTGACATCGTTATGCTCGTGCTCGCCACGCCAATTTTGGCTTTTATCCTGCAGTCGTACAAGGTGTATTCTGATAGGAGCAACCAGAAAGAGACCTACATTCAGGAACTGCAGAAGGGCCAACAGTCGCTTGAGGACCTCTACCAGTCGACCATCCGGTCACTGGCTGCTGCAATTGCCATGAAGGACCGAAGCACACACACACATCTGCACCGAGTACAGCGGTATGCAACTGCCGTTGCCTCCGCAATGGACGTTACTGGACAGGACATGGAAGCTGTTCGCACGGGAGCCCTTCTTCACGACATTGGTAAATTGGGTGTGCCAGATTATATACTACTGAAGACGGGGCCACTTACTGCCGAGGAGTTCTCGCGCATGAAGAGGCATACCCTTATCGGCGTCTCCATACTGGAACCTGTAAAGTTTCCGTGGCCCGTCATCGATGTGGTTCGTCACCACCATGAGCGATGGGACGGCAAGGGCTATCCTGACGGATTGGCTAACGTTGCGATTCCCCTGTGCGCCAGAATTATGGCAGTTGCCGATGTGTATGACGCACTCACTTCCGACAGACCCTATCGCATGGCATGGACACAGGAGCAGGCACTGGCTTATGTGCGGGAGGGTAGTGGAACCGCCTTCGATCCAGCGGCAGTAAATGCTCTGGAGAAGGTGCTGGCAATGGAAGCCGCCGGTCAGCTTCCACTTCCACCCGTGGAGGCACCACGCCGCGACATCTCCGATCCGCTGTTTCGAACCATATCGGAGGAGTGGATGCTCTATCAGACTACCAACATTATCAATAGCAGCCAGTCTCTTGGTGAACAGTTGATCCTGTTGAGCGAGCGGCTTACGTCGATAATGCCGGACACCCACTGCCTGTTTGCCGTAGCCGACCATGACCTGGGGGAAACATCAGAAGGCGCATGCAACTTCAAGATTGTTGGCCCTTCCGAAGGACTTCCATTTGCCCCAGCACTCGTACTTGATGAGTCTAGCCCTGTCATTACGGCGATAAAAACAGCAAAGTTGATTCACAGTGTTAGCCCATTCGCTAATGTTAACTACTCAACCATCACGGCACCACTGCTACACGAGGGACGAGTAGTAGGAGCTATGACTGTTATCCATCCGTCTATGGCGGCGTTTACATCCGATGATGAAACGCTCATTGTTACAATTGCGTCACTGGTTGAAACCGCGGTTCACCGCGAGATTACAAATCTGCGAATTCGCTCCGAGGCGTTTATCGACCCTCTTACCGGCCTGTTCAACGGCAGGTACCTAAAGGACTCGCTTGGTATCACGCTGAACGGCGGTGACAAGACAGGAGGGATGTTTGCAGTTCTCTACCTGGATATGGACAACTTCAAGCAGGTGAACGATACTTACGGACACCAGCAGGGGGACCGTGTTCTCGCCGAAATCGCGCGACTGCTACATGACGTCGTGCGTGTTAAGGATACTGTCGTGCGACTTCACGGTGACGAGTTCCTTGTGGTACTCCCAGATACGGGGACGACCGAAGCATACGAGGTCGCAAACCGCGTTCGTCGGGTGCTAGGGTCGGTCCCTGTGCTACTCTCCAACGAAAACGGGGGCCCGTCTGGCGCTTCGTTGCATATGCATCTCTCTATCGGTATAGCGTGTTCGCCAGATGATGGACTCGATCTGGATACTCTCTCGGTGGTAGCGGACAAGAGGATGTACGATGCCAAGCGACTTACGCATTCTGCTGCCATAACCGCACCACCGCATACTGCCCAAATCGTAGGTTAGCCAGGCAGAGGATTTCGGCTGCGGCGCAGTTCACTGTAGAACAGTATCTGCTGCGCCCAGCCTGCAAATGCGCCATACCTGCCACGGTAAGCATTTGCAATGAGATTATAGTTGGTAGGTGTCAGCGAGCGACTGGAGGTTTCCGGCATCCATAGTCGCTGGGCCAACTGCCTTACATGGGTATCCACCGGAATCGCCTCCCACTTATCCAGGCAAAAGAGACACACGCAGTCTGCCAGTTTAGCACCCAGGCCCGGCAACTCGGTCAACGCCGAGTGCGCCTCCCGGTACTCGACATTTATGAGATCATTCAGCCAGCAGCATGGGCGGTCGACAATGATCTGCGCGAGCAATATTACCCGGGGAGCACGGTAGCCCCACAGTTCATTTCGCAGGACAATTTCACTCGCACCTGCTATTGTGCGCATATCTGGGAACAGACTGAACTCGCCTAACGGGGTATCGATTCGTGTGCCATAATTCCTTGCCAGAGCCTCTACACTGCGTTCTATTTTGGTAACCGTATTGCACGTAGCACATTGAAACGAGAAGAGGCACTCCTCAACGGGTTGGCGTAGTAGCCGCAGCCCCGTGTGCTGAGCGAACAGGTCCGCAGTGAGCGGCTCTGTAGCGCACCACTGCATCTGAAGCGCGGTCAGGTTATTGTCCAGGTTAAGGTAATGGCGCACAACATCCCACCTGTCCGCCCGTGGGAACGTCTGCCAATAGAAATGATCGGTATAGCCCGCCGGTTGCCATAACGCCGCAACTGTATCACCTATGCTGCCCACCCAAATTCCGTCGTGCTGCCGACGCCACCGAAATACCTGCCCGCAACTAAAAGTGGATCCAATATTCACGCTGTCGTTCACGCAATCCGCCAGGTTCCAGCTCATTGCAGGGCGTTCCGGTGGTTCCAGGTGGTAGTTATTAATATCCATTAAAACACCACCGTTGCAGTAACGCCTCCACCGTCCTGCTCAAGCATGAGTTGCCAGCCGCTGGCATTTGCAATTGCGCGGCATATGGCAAGTCCTAGGCCGTTGCCACCGGTGCGGGAGTTACGCGACCTATCCGGCCGGAAAAACGGATCGAACAGACGCGCAAGATCGGCTTCATCCAGCGGAGCACATTCGTTGTAAACCTGTATCCGTGGTCGATCTGCTTCGCTAAATATTCGTACAGAGACCTTGCCACCTTCCCGCGCATACTTCAACCCATTTTCAATGAGATTCCGCATTACGATCCCCGCATAGTTTGGTGACGCGTTGACCTTAAGAGGGCCGGTTGTCTGCCAGCTTACCTGCAGGTTCCGGCTTATGGCCAGCGCCTCCAGGGTGGAATAGACGGAGTGGCTTAAGTCCTCAAGCTCAAGGTTCTCGGCAGGGGGCAGCGGGGCAGTCTCTAGTCGGTTGAGCACCAGCAGGTCACGCACAAGCGCCACAAGCCGTTCTGTTTGCACACGCGCTTCCTGCAGAATCTCGCGGTATTCGTCATTAGAGCGAGGTCGTATACCTGAAAGTTCCAGATGGCCCGACAGTGCCTGTAAAGGCGTTCGAAGCTCATGGGAGGCTGCAGCATAGAAACGGCTTCGGGTAGCGGCGGACTGCACCAGGCGTGCGAGCAACCCGTTAAGGGTGTGCACGAGCTCCTCAATTTCGGCATCCTGCGAAGGTGCCTGCAGCCTTACGCTGAGGTCTTCGCCGCCAGCCGCTTCTGCCTGCCGTGCTAGCAGCCCGATAGGCAGCAGTGTTTTCCCGATAAGCATGTGTGCACCCAGGGTTGCCGCTGCAATTGCCACCAGGCTAAGGGTAATGAGAAGTAGTTCCTGCCGACGAAGTTCGCCGGGAAGCGCGTGCCTGTAGAGAGCAATGAAGATCGTGCCGTCCTTCGCAGTAACGTGCCCCGTGTACCAGTGCGGACCAGGATGGCTGGGATTGTAAGCCGGTAGGCTGTTTCCTGCTGCCTGCGAAATTATTTGGCCCTTAAGGTTGTAGGTAATTACCCGCATATTTTCACCGCCCAGCCCGTACTCCTCTTCGTGAAGTTCGGGAAGGCTGATGGTGCCGTCTGGATTAAGGGCTTCCCGCCGCACCTTGTTTGTTGCATAATCCAGGAGGTGATCGGCATCCCGTTCGGCCGCACGGCGACCGTAGACGATGAGTCCCAGGCATGCAGAGCCAATGAGCACAGTTGCCGAGATGGCGAACGCGAGGGTCAACCGTACCCTTATAGAGTCAATCCGCATTCGCTTCGCTATTCTCAATGCGATACCCTACACCGCGAACTGTGTGAATAAGGGGATTGGTACGTCCGCGGTCTATTTTTCCGCGCAGATAACTAACGTAGACTTCTAGCACGTTGTCGTTGCCCTCAAAATCGTATTCCCAAACATGCTGGAGAATCATGGAGCGAGTAAGCACCTTTCCCTTGTTGCGCATAAGGTAGTTGAGTAATGTGAACTCTGTTGCCGAGAGGTGTATTGTCTTACCTGCTCGGGCTGCCCGGCGAGTTGCAGGATCGAGTGTGAGGTCCCCCACTTGTAGCACTGTTGACTGGGGAACGCCGCGCCTTAGAATAGCGCGCATACGGGCGAGCAGTTCACCAACGAGAAATGGCTTCACCACATAATCATCTGCACCGGAGTCAAGGCCCTCTATCTTGTCCTCGATTGTATCGCGCGCCGTAATGATAAGGATCGGTGTGTCCACTCCCTTTTCACGCAGTGCGCGGCAAACGGCTAGCCCGTCCATACCGGGCAACATGACATCCAGCAAAATCAGGTCAAACCGCTGGTGGGTAGCCTGCTGAAGTGCCACAGAACCATCGGCAACTACCATTGGCGCATAACCCGCCTCGGATACGGCCTGCTTCAAAAAGCGGGCTACACTCTCATCATCTTCTACAATCAGTATGTTCATGCTAGTTCCGGTGAACTCTCCTTAAGCCTCCACTTTTGCTGAACTCTCCTGAAGACCACATACAGAAGTGGTGCATACAGCAGCGTAAACAGAGTGGAGAACGTGAGGCCCCCAATTACCGCAATTGCGAGTGGTTGCTGCATCTGTGCCCCGGCACCAATTCCCAGCGCTAGCGGGGCAAGGCCCAGGATGGCGGTAAGCGTCGTCATGAGGATGGGTCTTAAACGTACCCTTCCTGCCTGCACTACAGCCTCCTCCGGGTGTACCCCCTCAAATTCAGCTTTTTGAGCCTGATCCAACAACAAGATACCATTCTTTACCACAATTCCCACCAGCATGATGGCACCCATAAACGACGAAACGTTAAATGGCGTACCGGTAATCCAGAGGCCAAAGGTAACCCCAAAAAGCGAAAGCGGCATTACAATAAGGATTACAGTGGGTGAGGTAAACGACCCAAACTGGAAAAGCATCACCGAATATACTAGCAGAATAGCCAGCGCCAACACTGCCATAAGGTTGGTGAAAGCCTGTTTCTGGCTTTGGTACTGCCCGCCCAGTACATAGTTCACTCCTGCAGGGAGAGTTTGCCGAGCCATCATAGCTTTTACGTCGTCCATAACGCTGCCAAGATCCCGCCCAGAAATGCGTGCAGTAACATCAACCAGGCGCCTCTGGTTTTCTCGCCGAAGCTCATAGCTATGCGGAACCTTGGTAATGGTAGCAAGAGACGAGAGCGGTATGGAAAAGCCTGCTGGTGAGACAATCGGCACGAACTCAAGGGCCAGCCTGCTTTTACGATATGCCGATGGGAACCTTACGCGAACGGCGATCTGCTTTTCTCCCTGCAATACCTGTGTCACCACATCTCCGTACATAGCACCGTTAACTTGCTGAGCAACCATCTGGGGCGTTAGCCCTGCCCTGCCGGCTTTTATGGGGTCGACGTTAATGATCAGTTCTGGCCCCATCACAACCACACCGCTCTTTTGGTCCACAACACCTGGTATCTTACCTAACTGTGCCGCGATATGGCGGGCAATAGGACGCAGTAGCGAGGGATGATCACCAAACAGCTTGATCTCAATGGGTGCCGGCGCGCCCGAGAGATCACCAATTAGGTCCTGCAGTGCCTGCGAGAAGTCGATATCCACACCAGGAACTGTAGTGAGTATCCGTTGACGAACCCCATCCATGATGGCGTTTATTCCACGGGTTCGCCGAGTGTGCAGCATAACGGCAAAGTCACCCGCATTAGGTTCTGTAATTGCAAAACCGAGCTCGCTGCCAGTTCGCCGTGAGAACGATTTCACCTCCGGCGTGGTCATTAGGATCTGTTCGATGTTCATGAGAATCCGGTTGCTCTCCTTAAGCGACGTTCCGGGCGGAGTCACATAGTCGAGAATAAACGAACCTTCATCCATTTCGGGCATAAAACCGCTGCCAACATGGGTTGCAAAGTAGCCAGTGCAAGCAATAAGCACCACAGCTGCCGCCGGGAGCACCCAGGCACGGCGCAAACATATTCGCAGCACGTACTCATAGCCTTGCAGAAACCGCTCAAACAGTCGCCCGTGCTCTTCTGTACCGGTGCGCACGCGTAGAAACGCTGCGCACAAGCTAGGGCTTACCAGCAGCGCTAGCGCTAGCGAAACCATGAGTGCGATGGAAAGCGTGACGGCTAGGGCGGTGAAGAATGCTCCTGCGATACCGCTAAGCAGCATGAGCGGCATGAACACCACCACAGTTGTTAGCGTTGACGACACCATAGGCGCCGCGATCTCCTTGGCGGCGCGTTGAATGGCTGCCCCTGGCGATTCGCCATGCGAAAGGTGCCTAAAGACGTTCTCTACCACTACAATGGCGTCATCTATGACCAGGCCGATACCAACAGCAAGTGCACCAAGCGTCATGAGATTGAGGGTTAAGCCGGCAAGGCGCATGAGCAGAAACGTGATAAGTACAGTGGAAGGGATGATGAGCGCTGTTACCACAGTCGCCCGGATATCGCCTAAGAACAGCATCAGGACAAAGACAGCGAGTATGGCACCGGTAAGCACTGCATCACGCACGCTTCCTACGGCACCGTTGATGAGAATGGACTGGTCGTAAAACGTATTGATCTTGATGCTGGGCGGCAGGCTGCCCTTAATGGCCTGAATAGCTTTTTTTACGCCAAGAACCGTAGTAACTGTGTTGGCGTCCGGCTGGCGAATAATGTTGAGCAGTACGCTTTGCTTACCGTTGGCCGTAACCATCATGGTCTGGTCTTGTACCGTGGGCTTGATGGACGCCACTTGAGAAAGAAGTACCGGTACCCCGGCCGTATGCGACACCACTATTCCGCCAATCTGAGCGGGTGTAATTGTCTCGCCAGATACCATCGCCTGGTATCCCTGGTAGTGCCGGTTAATGAGCCCCACGGCCTGAATCTGGTTGGTTTGCGCTATTGCACTCTCAACTTCTGCCTGGGTTAGATGGAAGGCTGCCAGCTTTTGGGGGTCTACACTTACGCCAATTTCTGGCACTCTCCCGCCCTGAACCTCTACACGAGCAACGCCCGGTACACGGCTTAACCATGGTTGAAGGGTGTATATAGCCAGGTCATGAAGTTGCGCCTGCGTGAGCGATTTTGATTGCAGCGATATTCCGTAGATTGGGAACACAGTGGGGTTCATTCTGGCAACGTGGATTTGTGTTCCTGCCGGCAGCGACGAACGTAACTGGCTCAAGCGTGTATTTACTATCTGCTCATTTGTGAGCATGTCGCTTCCCCAGCTGAAATCTACGTCGATAGCCGTTGCACCACGCTGCAGGCGAGAGCGTATGTCGGTAACGCCGGGCACTGTGGCGATCGTCTGTTCCATGGGGCGGCTAATCTCCGCTTCCATCATCTTAACTGGCAACTCCCCACTCTTGGCTATGACTACGAGGCGTGGAAAGGTGACATCTGGCAGAATTGAAACCGGAAACGTCGTAATCACAACGGCGCCAATGCCGCAAAGTATGAGTGTAACGAACAGAATAGCGCGCAGGTTTTGCGTAGCGAAGCGGCTAAGGTTCATTACTGCGAACCTCCCGGCCTGTTCACCGGCTTAACCGGTGCCCCGTCGCTCAGTTCATACTGTCCCAACGTGATGACCTGCTCACCGGGTTTCAATCCGCTATCCACCTCCACCACGCCTCCCTGCTCCGATCCAAGCTTGACGTTAACTACTTGCGCCAGATTGTTGCTGGTCACAACGTAGACCTGGTCTCCGCTCTCATTAGAGACAATTGCCTGCTTGGGTACAACGACGGCATGCTGATGGACACTGGTAATAATAGCGGCAGATGCAAACATACCTTCCTTTAGGACGGCAGAAGAGTTATTAACGGCTATACGAACTGTCATGAGGCTCGTGAGTGGATCAACCTGCCCAACCGCTGTTACAACACCAGCGAACGACTTACCAGGTAGGTCTGGCGAAGTGATGTTAGCCTTCATCCCTGTGCTCACCTGCATACCAGTTTCCGCTGGGATTCGCGCATTCAGATCCAGGAGCCCTATGTTAGCAATTTGCACAATTGGCACAGTAGTTTCAGCCATGTCACCGGGGTTAAGTGAGCGCTTCACGACAATGCCGGCCAAAGGTGCCCTTAAAACTGAGAAGCCTGCTGTTGCTACCGCTGCACTTAGATCGGCTTCGCGCTGCAGTACCGTTGTCTGCATTGCGCGCGCTGCCGCCTTTTTAGCCGCCACCTGAAGAGTGCCCTGCTGGGCGATAAGCAGGGCCGTGTGAGCCTGGGCTATGGAGGAAGCTCCCATAGTACGTGCCTGATCAAGTGCCATTTTAGCACTCTGTACCTTCAACTGTGCGGCGGTGATATCCTGCTCCCGCGCACCTGCCTTTAGCAGGCTGAGTTGCTGCTGCGTTGATGTAAGGTTGGCTTTTGCAATTGTATCGGCGGTATGAGCGTCTTCCACCTGGCTTTTAGATGCAACGCCGTTCTTGAAGAGGTACTCCTCTCGCGTGTACTGGTTTGCGGCATGGCTCTCTGTAGCCTCCGCCTGAACAACGGCCTGCTGCGCCTGTTCAAGCTGCTGGGGGCGAGCACCCGACTGCAGCCTCGATAGCTCGGCCTCCGCAGTCTTCACTGCTGTCTGCGCCAAAGCAATAGTCTGAGCGCACTGCTGGTGAGCGGAAATAAGCTGCTGTTGTGCCAGCTGAAGGTTGCTTGCCTGGCTCTGCAATGCGGCACGGGCTGCAAGCTGCGCCTCCTCCGCCTGTTGTTGTGCAACCGTAAGCGCGGCAGATGCGCCCTGTGCCTGCGCCTGCTGCGTTCGGTAGTCGAGAACTGCGACGGGCTGCCCCGCCGCTACGCGCTGCCCTTCCACCACAAGCACCTGCTGTATGCGCCCCGGCATAACGGCGGCCACGCTCGCGCTGCCGCCCTGCTCCGGCTGTAGCGTACCCTGGGCCAGAACGGTTGCATATACCTTCATCACTTTAGATAAGCTGGTCTGCACGGCGGCAGCACCCATGGTCGGGTCCTTGGCGGCGTCTGCAGCACTACTTCTGTTGCACCCAGAAACCAGAACTGCAAGGGGTAGCGAAGCAGCAGCCATCAAAAGGATGCGGGTGTTAAACCTACTACTAAATCTCAAGGAAGTTTTCCCCCAACTGCATACTGAAGGGCCGCTAGCGCAACGTCATACGTGGCAAGCGCCTTAATGGTATTGGTCTGTTCAATTGCATAGGTCTGCTGTGCGTCGATATATTCCAAGTAGGAATTGGCACCATGGCTGTAGCCAATCTGCACCATATTGAGCAGCTCTTGAGCCCGTTGTAGTCGACCGTTCTGGAAAGACTCAACAACGCGCTGCGCAGCCTGCAGGTTAGTTAGTGCAGTTTTCACGTCAAGCTCAACCGTTAGTTTAGTGAGCCTGGTAAGCGCCTTCTGCTCATTCAGTTTAGCCTGCGCAGTATGAACGCTCGCCCTTATTCCACCGAGGTCAAATAGTGGGAAGATTACGCCAACTCGCAGTGAGTTGCCACCAGGTCGAAAATCCAGCGGAGTGTGCCTGTATTCAACAAACATGTCTGGTTGAGACTGCGATTTCGCAAGATGCACGAGCGATGAATCGGCGGATGTCGTCTGCTGTGCAGCTAGAAAATCTGGCCGATGAGTGAGGGCAAACTCCTGAAGTGCGTTGAGCGGGGACTTCACCGGCGTGAACAGCAGCTTATCGGAGAGGGTATAACCCTCACCAGAAGGGTTACCGAGAAGTGAGTCCAACGTAGACATAGCGTTGGTCTGCGAAGCTTCGGCATCCGTCAGGGTCTGTTCCGCCTGTGCAACCGCGATTTCACTGCGCACTACGTTGCTCTGCGGAACAGTTCCAGCTTTGTACTGAGTGTTTGCCGCCGCCTGAAAACTCGTAATTGTTTTAAGATTGTCTGCGGCCAGCTTGTACTCGGAGGTAGCCTGAAGAGCCATAAAGTAGGCTCGCTTTACCTGGTAAACAAGGTTACTGCGGATAAGTGCCTGCTGAAATGCTGCCGCAGACACACTGTGGCGGGCGGCATATACCTGCTGACGCAATTTGTCGCCAAGTGGAAGGTTTTGCGTTACCAGTATGTCCTCGTCTAGCCCTCCTGTATTTACACCGGTATGTTGTGCAAGGCTGAGTGTGGGGCTTGGCAGGGACGCAGCGAGGTGCTCCTGGTTTTGAGCGACCTGCACCCCTGCAGCGCCCTGTGCAATGGCCGGATTATTGTGCAGAGCGAGCTGCACAGCCTGCTTTAGTGACAGGCTGTGCGGCTTATTTGTGGCCTGAGCCGCCGCAACGTGAGCACAGCTAGCGCACAGCGCTAACAGTATCACAGCGCGATATCTCACCAACATATGGTTTTCCTATCTCGTCTAAAGTTGCAGTATTCGTGCTTCAGAGTACGATAACCCACTGTTCAGTGCGTTTGGTGCCAGCCTAAGGTGCCAGCTTTGCCGTCACACCTGATCTTTAACTTAACTGTTGTACTAATTTCAGTGATTAAAGTGTGACATGACAAACTTTGGCACGTCTTAAGCTCTGCTGAGAATTCTTTAAGGATTGGTCTTTATATTAACCCATGAGAGATGCCCCAAGGCATCTCTCATGCGGTGTACCCATTACGGTGAGTGGTGACTATTTATTGGACTGTTCACCGTCTCCAGCAGCCGCTGGCCGCATACTTGCTGCAGTACTGAGATCATCTGCAAGTTCTTTGCCTTCGTCCGCAGGGTTTACGACCTCAGGTGGATCGGCCTTACCAGTCATGGCATTGACGGCAACTTCGCTTATCTTCCTTCCGTTCACCATGATGACGTCATAGCTCCAATGGCCCTCGTCAAACGAGTAGGTTGCACTAAACGGCCTTCCGCCAACCTTCCGCATCGCAATGCGCATGGCGTCCCACGGTGTAACCTTCGCGGCTACCGGGTTTCTGAGTGTCGCCACCACAGGGTCATTTGATGCCTTTGCAGGGCTAAGCCCAACTGCGAATGCGGTTCCCATCACTGCGAGTGCTGCCAGGCCCAGAGCCGCGGCTTTAAGTTTCATGATTTTGTTAACTCCCTATCTTTTTTGGTGGTACTGCAGACCGCCAATTGCGGTGTGCATCATGAGGCATGGGAAGTAACCACCGGTGTACCCACACCCCTTAAATTGTAAAAAGCGCAATTAAATCGCCAC
>JAJZFK010000384.1 GCA_021805405.1 bacterium | reverse complement strand
AGGCCTGGATGATTATCGTATTGAAAGTGCACGTTTTTCTGGCTTATTGAGTCGCAATAGTCGTAAAGTAACGTCGCCATGTGCGGAATATTGGTCTGTGCGCCAATTTCAATGGGGGTTGCGGTAAGCAGGAATGCTTGAAACAGTTCATCCTGAAGTGAACGGTAGGCAGGGATTACGTAGAATTCAGACACCCTTCCGGGATAGTGTTTGTTCCAGATTCCAGCATAGCCTACCATTGTGCCGCCTACAACGATGGACCAGCTATCTGCCAGACCACGGGGCAACATGGAGTATGCGATGACCTGGCAGCGGCACTCGTGCTGGTAGAGTTCACGCATGCCGACAACATCGCTTGCTGAACAATGTTGGGCAACAATTCGCATTGGTTTTCTCCCGTTCACCTGTACAATTGAATCACAATGTACCTGTTGCAGTCCTGTTTACAGCAATCCTAATAGGAGAACCTGATTATATGACCACTTTTTGCGAGGCTATGGCTGTTTCACCCCTCGATGACATGATGAGGGTGTACCACGACACCGAATATGGATTTCCCGTGGTGGAGGACGACCTGCTATTCGAGCGGCTTATGCTTGAGGTTAACCAGGCAGGGCTCTCGTGGGCAATCGTACTACGGAAACGACCGGGGTTTCGTGCTGCCTTTCACGGCTTTAGCGTGGATGCCGTTGCAGCCTATACCGATGAGGACAAAGAACGTTTGGTGAACGATGCTGGTATTATCCGAAATCGCGCAAAAATTGCCGCCGCAATAGATAATGCCCGAAAAGTGCAGGTATTACAAGCGGAATATGGCTCATTTCGTTCATGGATAGACCAACAACAGGCGGGTACCGTAGCCGAGTGGGTAAAGCTATTCAGGAGCCATTTCAGGTTCACCGGGTATGAAGTCGTTAACGAGTTCCTGATGTCGATTGGGCGCATACCGGGGGCACACGATACAAACTGCCCTGTAAACGAACTTATCGTCCAAGCGAAGAAGCGCGTAACAACTTAGTCATCTGTTCCGTCGGAATTGTCATCACCACTAGTGCCATTACTGAACTGTTGACGCGCACGTTCCTTGGCCCGCGTCAAACGTGAGATACCGCTCAATGCGGCTGGTGCGATGTCGGTACGGCCAGAATATTGGCGCTCCGTTTCGCGCGCAGTAGGTACTATCGCGGTCTCGCTAGCGGTAAATTCTCGTCTATTAAACCTTCTAAAAGATACTCTCCGTAGCGCGACATCTACCAGGAAAAGAGGTAGTACAGCCATCAGCAGCATTTCGCTAATCGAAGTTTCATGTTGTGATGAAGGACGGTCGGCCCCATAAACTGCAGACGGTGATACGGCAAACCTACCACCTGTTGCAGCTGCCAGCTGTTGAAGGAGTTCGGGATGTGAGTGAATTGTGCGGTATTCGGCAGGGTACGCCACAGACAAGCCGGATACGACGGTTCCCGGCGTGCGATTTTTTCCAGCAGCGGATGCTGCTACCAGATACGTCCCGTCGTGGGCTACCAAAAACGAACCGATGTATTTGCCTGGGGCGGACTGGGTTAAATGAAGCTGCTCAGTTTTGCCGCCGCCCGGTGGCGAAACTACTGCCGTAATCGTTAGGTTGTTGATAAACTGGCCGGCAGCGCTTATTGCAGAAACGTCGATTTCACCCCGTGTTCCCCGCTTCGTGAGTACAGCGTGCAGATACCCCGGAGGGTTGGGGCGCAATATCCAGCGAATTGCTTGTGCCCAAAAGGCCGCATAGCCCGGCCACCTCAGCCACAGGGCGGCCCACTTTGCTCGATCATCAGACATGAATGCTAGCGACCGGCCAAGGCCGTATTGCTGCCACGCAAACAGGGCGTTGTTACGGCCAGGAGAAGCATCTGTAAGTGCGATTGTTGCAGTGGGTTTAGGCGTAACAATGTTGTAGCCAAGCAACGGAGGAGCCGTAGACCACGGCACGCCGCGAAGAACCGTATCGCCCAAGGTTTCGTGCGCGATGGTGGGCTTGGTTACGACGGGAGGCTGTGTTATGTGCTCGGCATCTTTAAGAAGCAGACGCGGCAGCTCGTCTGGCTGGTTTGCGACAAACGCACTGCCGTGACCAGTGTCTGCCATGTACTGCAGAAACTGCTGGCCCTGTAAATCCGCGCCACTCGCAATGGTTGATACGGTAATCCCCATTCCGGTAATCTGCTTAAGGATGGAGGCAAGCTGGTTTTGGTCACCCTCAAAGATCGCGTCTCCGTCGCCAAGAAAAACGATATGCTTTACGGCAGCATTTGTGCCATTCAATACGCGCGCTGCCTCCAGCAGATATGGATCATAGGTGGGAGGGTCGCCCATATCGGTGAGGTCCTGCATTTGTGACTGCAACGCAGCGCGGTTGGTTACGTGTTGCATAGGTATACGCCATCGGCCCGATGCTGTTGCATTTTGGGTTCCTCCGAACCCGAAGCCGTTACAGTCTAGTACTCCCACCTGATCGATTGGCTCGAGAAGGCCAACCACTGCCTTGGCTGCCTGAATAGAGATGTTGACTGCGGATGGTAATTCGAGGTCCTCCATGACCAGGGCAACGGCTACGGAAGGCAGCTTTTTTTGCGCTTTTATGTCCATATTTACCGGCAGGGCTGCCTCTACAGGTGTGCCGCGGTAATATCCCGCACCGAAGCTGTTGTCGCCTCCCACCATACCCAGCCCAATACCGAGGTCGCGGCACGCCAGTTGCAGCGCGCGCATCTGAGCTTGCGATAGTTCGGTGGCAGATACGTTGCTCAGAAACACCGCGTCATAGGCTTGCAAGTCTGCGGCGCTTGAGGGCAGATCTGCAGGAGGAAGATACTGCACATCAATCTGGTGGTGCTGCATCGTACTGCGGAGGAAAGATGTAAGAGCAGCGCTATCCGCAACGTAGAGTACACGGGGTTTTCCCCTTACCCAAATGTAGCCTGTACCTCTATTGTTTTCTGGCAAGGTATCGTATGGAGCGTGCATGAGCAGCGTATATCGGTATGCACCAGGCTGGTGTAACGTCTGTTGTAGCGATACGCGCGTGATACCTGTCCGCAACGGGACTTGCATGGCCGACACGGCTACGCTTCCGTTCCGTATAAGCGTGACCGAGGCCGTTTGTGGAACTGTCGACTCTAGTAATGCCTCTACGTTAAAGGGTTGACCTATTTTCACATTGCGCGGCAGTGTGAGGCTTCGAACAAGCGCCTCCTGCGCGGCTGGCTGGCTAATGGGCACCGTATCCACAGCTATTTTGGACGCAGTGAGATCATAGGCCTGCGAGAGTGCTTCGCCCTCGTTCTCGTTGCCATCCGAGAGCAGCACGATTCGCCTGCCCCCTGGTTTGCTTTTTAACAGGTCGGCCGCCTGCTGCAGCGCTGTCTGAATATTGGTTGCAGTGGGGTCCACATCTGGAAGAGGGGGAGTAGCAGGCAGGTGCGGTGTTATTGGCACTGCTTCGTTTGTGTTTGCACCGAAGTAGAGCAGTGCAGCAGAATCCCCCGCGATGTGACTGCGAAATGCAGTGCGAACGAATGCGAGCTCCTTTTGCAGGGCATCGCTGCCCACAGAGCTTGATGCGTCTGCAACAAATATAACGTTGAGCGTAAGGTTGCTGCGAGTATAACGTGCACCCGCCAAAGCAACGGCCAGCAGTAAAACGGTTACCAGCCTGACCGCAAGGACAGCACGTCGCGTATTTACAGGCAGGTCGGTAAAACTGTCTTTGTCTATCCACCACAACCATAGGGCTATAGGTGGCACAACAGCAAGCCACCAAGAATTATCAAGCGCTATGGGCATGCGGATACGTAGCTATCACAAATCATGGAATAAGCAGCACTTTTATAGAGCTTGTGCCGCTGTGAACCATGTGGAATCCGTCAAGATAGCGTTCAAGTGGCAGTGTATGCGTCACGATCCCATCCACTTTCAACAGGCCCCGGTTAAGATAGTCAATAACCACGGAATAGCATCCCGGACCCAGGTGTGCTCCATAGATATTCAACTATTTTGTATCGTCAATTA
>JAJZFK010000222.1 GCA_021805405.1 bacterium | reverse complement strand
GGTTCCACGTAATAAGTCATTTATTATACCGCACCCTGCGAAGGCCTACCCATAAACTCGCCTGCAACTAGATCAGCCACCAGAAGTCCACGCCGCGTCAGCTTTAATATGCCATGTTGCATCGTTATAAGGCCACCAGACTGCAGATGCGCCAACTCATGCCGGTAGTAGGTCTCTACGTCTAGCGAGTATCGCGCAGAAAGGTCGTACAATGACAATCCGTCCAATTTGCGAATTCCAACCATCATTGTCTCGGCAAGTGCACTGTGTTGCGGTAAGGTTTCATCCTCTACGGCCATGTTTGCAGCCCGGGCTGCCTTTTCTATGTACCTTAACGGCACACGCTCCGCCTTCCACCGGCGACCATCTATGTACGATACGGCACCGGGACCGAAACCAAGGTACTCTCCGTTATTCCAATAGACCATGTTATGGCGGCTTTCGAAACCTGGAAGCGCAAAGTTGCTCACCTCATAATGGTGATACCCGGCAGATTGAAGCATCCCTATGGCAGACTCATACATGGCAGCTTCGGTCTCTTCATCGGGTAGCGTCAGGCGGCCACCCGCGTGCAAGCGTTCAAATCTTGTACCTGGCTCCAGGGTGAGACCGTAAAGTGAAATGTGCTGGGGTTGAATCTGTACAGCTTCCTGCAGGCTCTGCTCCCATTGGTCCATTTCCTGTCCCGGTAGCCGGAACATTAGATCGAGGCTTATGTTCTTGAAACCTGCGCTTCTGGCTGCACTCAGCGCACTGTTCGCCTCCCTGGCCGTATGCGTTCTATCGAGCACTTTTAACAACCCGTTGTTAAATGACTGAACACCTACACTCAGACGGTTAAAACCCTGCTGGTGCATGTGCATGAATTTGTCGGCGTCGCTTGTACCCGGGTTCGCCTCCGAGGTAATCTCCGCGTCGGTTGCTACCCTAAAGTTGTCGCGCACCGCCTGAAGTATCTTACTAAGCTCATCTGCGCTGAGGTAGGTAGGTGTACCACCGCCAAAGAATATCGTTGGCACCACTACGTCGCTAGTGAGTTTCAACGCCGCTCGCTTAACCTCACTGCAAATTGCGTTCACAGTGCGCAACGGCAGGTCACTGGGTTCTTTTAAAGTATAGACGTTAAAATCGCAGTAGGCGCAGTGTCGCTCACAAAATGGAATGTGAATGTAAATGGAAATTGGTCGCATGGCTACAATTCAACCGCCCGTGCGCAAGCTCGTGAAAGTCTGTCGTTCACTGCCGCCCATTCCGGCGAGTTTGGTGGCGCGTCAATAACAATGACGTCCGCGCCAGAGTCGTCCAATGCGTGAAGCGCATCGTACACCCCCGCTTGCCACGCCTTAGCACTGGGCTGCAGTACAACCGTCCACTGGTCGTCTGCGCGCACGTTGCTGCTCGTGAGGCGTGCCACGAGTCTTCCTTTATCCCGCAGGCGTATTGTGAGCGCATCCGCGTCGTGCGCCGGCAGTATAACGGTGGGCGTAACTGGCGCATAGTGAACCGGCAGCTGCCCAGGGGCAGAAGGGCATTCGCCTGCCTCTAAGGCTGGTGCTTGCACGTCACTAAGTCGAACCGCACCCAGTACCGCCTGCAGCATTGCGGCCGTGATGGGGCCAGGCCGCAAGATACGCGGCGAAGGCGTGCTGACGTCGACCACAGTAGACTCCACGTTGTTGGTAGCCCCGCCATCAATGATGAGTGGAATCAAGCCATCAAGATCGGCTAGAACATGCGCTGCACGGGTAGGAGAAATAGCGTTAGACCGGTTAGCACTGGGCGCCGCTATTGGCAGACCGGCTGCGGTGAGAATTGCACGTGCGACAGGGTGCGCGGGTACTCTTAAGCCTACTGTCTGGTTTCCACCCGTTACAACGTCTGGCACAGAGCTGGTGCGAGGCAGCACCAATGTGAGCGGCCCGGGCCAAAACGCATCCGCCAGGAGTGTAGCAATATCTGGCCAACTTGCGGCGAGCTTACGAGCGGCACAAATATCGAGCACGTGAACGATGAGCGGATTGTTGGCAGGACGACCTTTGGCCTCAAAGATCTTCGTAATGGCACCTTCGTCGAGGGCGTTTGCTCCAAGTCCATACACTGTCTCCGTGGGAAACGCAACAACCTCACCAGCACGCAGCAGTGCAGCCGCCTTTTGAACGACATCGTCATCAACACCGCAATTAATTATGGTAAGCACTACTGTCTTTAGAGGCTGCACTACGCCGACTCCTTTGCAATCTCAACCGATTCTACCACGGTTGGCGTCTGTGTACCGCTCGGCTTTCTGTCTGCCTGAAGGAAGACTCGCCTTTTGTAGCACAACCCCGGCACTCACAGCAGAGGCAACTATTGGCGACCGCCACCGCCCTGCAGCGGCTTTTATCTGCACCGTACGCTTAGCTGCAAGCTGGCGTGCCACTGTGCTAATTATACCGAGCGACTTAGTGGCATCGTTAAAATAAACACACGGAGTCGTACCTCGTGCGATTCAACTGATAGCGATTAACGCAATTCTGCCGTATCAGCATGCTGCTGCACCCGCGCCCTGCTCGCAGGTACTGTGCGTTCGCCGCGCACATACTGCCAGTAAGGTCACTGCCCCGCTCCACGAGCTCGCCGGCCCCGCACGCAACGCCGCAGGGGTACCAGGTCCACGCGTTGTTGGCGATGTCCTTCCCCCAGCGGCGGTTGCCATCCGCACCGTAGGCGTACTGGTAAGCGAGCGTGCCGCTATGCGAGATGCTGAGCAGCTGCGCCTCTTCGTTGTACCCAAACTCGCGCGTGTAGTTGGGGCCAGGCATGGTTTTCGGCGTTCCAGCTGTACTCTTCGGTAAGGTTGGTGGCACTGTCTATTACCTGGCTGAGCCTACCGCCGTTGTCATAGTTGTACGCGCCATCGTGAACGGTTACGCTGGTTGTGCGGCCAAAGGAGCGGGCCACAGAATCATTGACATAAATGTACATGAATGGACGGCCCGCTGAGACCCAGAATTCCGGTGATGGCAGCCTGTTCTCAATGAATAGGATATTGTACCAACCAGTTACGCTCATCTACCGGACCACCGGCCGTTACCGCTGGCGAGGTTGGCGTGCAGCGGACCTGCGCTCACTGTTGGATGCCAGGGAAGTGGAGTGACGGGTGTGGGGCCGAGCGGTGCGAGTGAACTGGCTGCCGCTTGCTTCTGCGATGCGCCACCGAGGGCAGCGACTGCTGCGGCAATACCGCCTGCATATTGCCGCCTGTATCGCGCATCCTAAAAGGGACCAAACACCAAGTTGCTCGTCTCGGCCTTGCTAATGAAAGCTAATACGCGCGAACCGCCCAGCCTTCCCTCTATTGTATGTCATGCCCGTTTAGCGCTTAACCTTTACCGGCAACGCCGAACGGCAAAATCTAGCTTTGAATTACGGCCTCTTGGTCCAGAGTTGGCCCAATAACTGCAATAACCGGGCCATAGCGAAAACAGCAAACACATACAAAATTGCATTCACACCAATGTTTGACCGAATAAATACCCACTTCATCATAACTATGAAAACTAAGAAAAATTCAATCGTAGTGGCGGCAATTGGCATCAACCGTATTGGTATGGCCGTTTCTGAAATTGAGATCCCTTCATTTATAACTGTTTCCGTATGGCCAAATGCTGCCGGGCGGAATTCAAAAATGTAGCCGTAGACTATGCCTGAGAGGGCGGTATAAATCACCTTAGGTTCCACGTGGGGGTTACCGGCAATCAAAAACGCAAACATAAAATACAAAAGCAGACTCGTTGCCGATTTGACTTTTTGATATGTAGCTATCTTATAGTTCATGGCTTACCTTGAGACCTGCTGTTACTGTGTACTGCTAACTTTGCGACGTATTGTACCTGTGTTTAACTGCCACAAGGAGGGGTACGCTAGGTATTGTCGATTGGATCAACACCTAGCGCAAATTAATCATTTAGAATTCTTCTTCGATGATTGTATCCCATTTAACCAATGGCGTCTGTGGAAAGCAACCTTAATCCTCCAGCAGATAAGCGGTTTGCGTTTTTGCAGTGTGTTTT
>JAJZFK010000282.1:2759-4053 GCA_021805405.1 bacterium | reverse complement strand
TCGATCTTGCAGGTCGCGTACCAGCTGTTCCGGGTCGTCGCCCAGAGAAATCGCGCATACGCCTTTCTTGCTGCATGCCACGAGTATGGAGCCAAGGGTACTCTCTCCCACCGCGAAGTAGATCTCGATATGCTTGCCCCCGTGTTTATACTCTGTGGGTTTCATGCCAAGTCTCGCGTATGTGGATGCGTAGAACCGACCGCTAGAATTGAACCCCGCCTCATAAATCGTCTCCGTTACAGAATGTTCTACAAGTGTAAGATCATCCTGCATGCGCTTCGCCCGGTGGGCATCGGCATAGGCCTTCGCTGTCACCCCAGTCATGGCCTTGAAGGTGCGATGGAAGTGGTACCTACTCATTCCCGCGGCCTTTGCCAGCCTATCTAGTGTCGGAGGGTAAGCAGCCGACTCGATGGTGCGACACGCCGCTGTAACTGCCGCCACCTGCCGTTCACGTAAGGAAGCCTCGTTGGGGCGGCAGCGCTTGCAGGGCCGAAACCCCGCACGCTCTGCGTCCTGCCATAGATCGAAGAAAGCCACGTTTTCAATGCGTGCTTGCCGCGACGCGCAGGAAGGACGGCAGTATACGCCTGTAGTCTTAACGGCATAATAAAACTTTCCGTCGAAGGCTGTATCGCGCTTAATGACTGCCTGCCAACGCGGGTCTGTATCGGCGTGCCAGGTCTCTTCTTTTTTCGCCATGTTTGCTTCCCTCCTTGCGGCTGGATAAAGTATCGCACAGGGAACGGGAAGAAACACTCTGTCTCTTGCTTTCAAATTGGAAATCTACTGGTTAGCTATCATGATTTAAGCGCTGACTAGAAAACTCATACCCAACTCGTTGGGCCCTGGAAAATGGCGTCGGGTTTATAGGGCAGACGAACGCTGTACTGTCGCGAGCTATGCTTCAACAAAGCACGAGCCCGGTTTAACGCCCAAAAACTGCCTACCTAGCGGGTGACGATGGCGGAGGTGTTGCAGCGTAATTCTCTTTACTAACCTCTTTCAGCGTTGTACTTACCCTAGACATAAAGAAAGCGCGGTGATTTCACCAGTTTGCACAAACTCAATGAAACCACCGCACCAAACTGCTGCCAAGCGTAATGAGCGCTCGTTTAGTAACGGTGACCTAGCACCGTAATACCTTCCATCGCGTCGCGTAACTCGCTGAGGTCATTCGCTGACAATTCAACTGCTAGCGAACCGATGTTTTCATCCAGCCTGTCAACACTGCGGCTTCCAGGTATCGGCACGATCCATGGCTTTTGAGCGAGCAGCCATGCAAGGGCGATCT
>JAJZFK010000282.1:0-2749 GCA_021805405.1 bacterium | reverse complement strand
TGGGCAAATCTGTTAAGCAGATCCAGCACCACCTTGTTAGCTCTTATGGCTTCTGCTGTAAACCTGGGATTACGACTACGTATGTCGGAACTGTCGAATGTGGTATTCTCGTCTACCTTGCCAGTGAGATAGCCCCTGCCTAACGGGCTGTAAGGTACAAAGCCGATGCCAAGTTCCTCGCATGTCGGCAGAACCTCAGCCTCCGGTTCACGCCACCAGAGCGAGTATTCGCTCTGAATAGCGGCCACTGGCTGTACAGCATGTGCTCTGCGAATGAGCGAGGCATCAGATTCGGAGAGACCAAAGTGTTTCACCTTGCCCTGCTCAATCAGCTCTTTCACTGCTCCCGCAACATCTTCTATAGGCACACTGGGGTCCGGACGGTGCTGGTAAAACAGGTCTATTGCGTCTACCCGCAGTCGTTTTAGCGACGCCTCTGCCACGCGTTTAATCTGTTCCGGGCGGCTATCTAGCCCAACGGAGGGATGCGGACCTTTCTCGCCATCATGCTTAAATCCGAATTTTGTGGCAATAACAACCTGCTCGCTTAAATGACCCACCGCCGTACCTACCAGATCTTCATTTGTAAACGGACCATAGACCTCAGCGGTATCAAAAAAGGTTATCCCACGCTCAACTGCCTTGTGGAGGAAAGCAACCATGTCATCAATGGTACCGATTGGACGGTCACCAAAGCTCATCCTCATACAACCCAAGCCTAAAGCCGAAACCTGTAAACCATTGGTTCCTAGCGTGCGAGATTCCAACTGTACACTCATGTTATACTCCTGGTGATCTAGAACTCAATTAGACAAAAGTCCAATATTACAAATACACTGCAACATCACGCCAGTGCTCTAACCTAATTCTACACCCCGTACCTTGTAGATCACTATAACAATTTTATAAAAGCGTTGTATAATCCTACAAATTGCACTTGAACCAGGAATGGGGATTAAGGGTGTTTAAAGACGAACAATATGCAGTGCGTATGGCAGCCGACAGGGTTGAGTTGATACAGCGCCTGCTGCGCGTGGCTCCAAACGATGGAAGCGTTCAACCGCTCGCCGGTTTGTATGTACATCGTGCCTCCCGGCCCACTGATTTTGCCCACGGAGTAACTAATCTGTCGTTCTGCGTTATAGCCCAAGGGAGTAAGGAGATTTACCTTGGGGACTCGCGCTATCGGTATGATGCAGCAAACTATTTTCTGGCCGCTGCAGAATTGCCAGTAATGAGCCGACTGCTAGACGCAACCTTGGCCACACCGTACTTAAGCGTACGGGTAGCTCTAGATCCTGGGCTGGTCGGGTCCGTGATGGCAGAAGCCGAGGAGACAATCGAGCGGCGCGGCGGCGACCTGCGCGCACTAAACGTTACCACATTGGACGCCTCTCTTCTAGATGCTACGGTACGGCTTGTTAGGTTAACCGAACACCCACCAGAGGCAAGCGTACTTGCCCCGCTCATAATTCGTGAGATCGTTTTCAGGCTGCTCATGGGCGAGCAGGGACCCAGGCTTAGATATATCGCAGCCTTGAGCGGGTACACGAGCCGCATTGCGAGTTCCGTTCAGCATATACGAATACATTTCAACGAGCCACTGAGAATAGAGGCACTTGCCAGGGAAGCAGGTATGAGCATCTCCAGCTTTCACCAGCATTTTCGTGCCGTCACAGCCATGACTCCATTGCAGTTTCAGAAGGAGCTTCGGCTTCGAGAGGCCCGCCGACTGATGCTTGCAGAGGACGTGGATGCAGCGACAGCCGGCTACCGTGTGGGTTATGGCGATGCCGCGCATTTTAGCCGCGAATATAAGCGTCTGTTTGGTCAGCCACCAATCCGCGATGTAAGCAGATTTCGAGGTTCTTCGAGATTAATTCAGTACGACTAATAACTCACTGTTAGGTATACGCTGCTAACTTACCCACTACCATGGTGATTTAACGCCCCGACTGGGGCGACACCGTAGAACTTGGGCAGGCGTTCGTAACCCAAAGGCTACCCGTTCACAGCGCCAGAGTACGCCTTAAAGGCGTGCGAGGGGTAGAATAGCCCAAGTCTTCGCTTATGAAAGGAGAATCACGATGAGTAAAGCGCAAGAGAATCTTCAATCTGCCATGAAAAGGGCAATGTCGGGACGGCCGAAAGTAGGCGGCTTTCCGTATCTCGCCGAAACGTTGCGACAAGCGGGTGTTACCAACAACTACTGGTATTTGCCCTCATGCCAAAGCCTTTATGTCACCGGAGATGGGGCCATCATGACGGTGGGAACGCCGCTGGTTTCTGGGATGGTGGATGTGCCTCCATTCGACCGCGAGGCTCTGGTTGACGCGATACGCACTGACCAGGCGGGCGAAAGTAGTTTTGAGCAGTTCCTGGCAGCGAGTTGGAAAGCCGGAGTAGTTCGTTACGATGTGGACTTCTCGAACCGCGTAGTCTCCTATTTTGGGGCCAGAGGCGAGGAGTACAGGGAAACCTATCCCCTGGTGGAGCTTTAGCGTAGTTATGTAGAAGACGGCTACGTACACCGCATCCTGTGCGGCTTCCACAACGCAGCAGCCGCGTCGGGACTGCATGAATAAGACGAGAGCCGGGATTAGTGTTACCCAACTATCTCAAGCGCTATGGCCGCCTGCGACGCCCACTCGAACGACGACAGCGGGGGGGGAGGTTCGGCCGGCAGCGGAGGGACGACGGGCGGACCAAGCGGAAACGCGTCGGGGGGCAACTCCGGCACGAATGTCGG
>JAJZFK010000286.1 GCA_021805405.1 bacterium | reverse complement strand
GCCAGGTCTTTATAACATGCACCAATCTCCGTTTTCTACCCGACGAGATTAGAGACCACGCCGCCATTTATCGAATGGACAGTGGTGTACTGCAACCTGCGGAGGCATCATGAACCGAAAACGGGAGAGTGGCGGCCGCAGGAGGATGAACGGGTTGCTGCCAGAAGTGATTGGTCTTTTGCCTAACGCGGCACGCCTGCGTGAATCGATGGCCATTCCGTTTTGGGCAGACGCAGTGGGCGACCAGGCTGCCAAAGCATCCCGAGTCGAGCAGGTTCACGATGGAATTATATTTGTACTTACCAAGAGTTCAGTATGGTCGCATGAACTTAACCTTCATCAGGAAGAGATCCTGCATCGCATAAACCGAAGGCTGGGCGGTGATATCATTAAAAAGATTGTACTTCGGCCGGATGCGGAGTTTACGGTTAAAACTACCGAAATGCAGTACGAACCAACCATGGAAGAGCTGGAGAGTCAGGAGCTTTCACGTGGTGAACAAAAACAGCTGGAAACGCAGCTTACCCGTTTGGAGAGTATTAAGGTGCCTGCCATAAGAACCGCCATTGGAAATCAGATTCGTACTGCAGTGTTGCTGCAGCACTGGCGCCTCATGCATGGCTGGAAGCTGTGCCGGGAGTGTAACACTGCGTTTGAAGAAGGGAGCGATCTATGCCCACTGTGTAGGCTCAACCTTACTGGTCCGGCATCGCAATGGCGCGAGCAGTAAACCTCGCTTAATTGAAGATTTCAGGTCGTACTAAGTTGAAAGGCTGTAGTACTGTACCGCGCGCTGCATGCTCCTGGACGTTCAAACATTTTGTTAATGAGTTCTATCTAGTTGAAAGTTCTAAAATTGCGTAGATGTAATGGTACGTGTTAATGATCATTCGCAACACGGGAAATGTTACCCTAATTGAATGCGGTTACGGCCGATTTCTCGGTTTCACCAGCCCGTTTTCCATAGCCAGGCGCGCTGCCTCTGTTCGATTAGTAACCTGCATTTTGGTAAATATGTTGCTAAGGTGAAACTCAACGGTTTTAGGTGCCAGAAACAGCGCTGCAGCTATCTCCTTGTTGCGCGAACCCTGAGCAAGCAGCTGCAAAACCTCTAGCTCACGACCATTCAAACCAAAAGTTGAACCGGAAACGCCCTCTGCACCGATTACAGAGTGAGTAGTAGCCATAGTAGCAAGGCGCAAAGAGAGAGAAGAAGAGAGTACCGTTTCACCTCGATAGGCAGCCCGTACTGCGGCGAGTATTTCCGGGCCAGCGGCATCCTTTAGCAGAAAACCACGCGCACCAGCCTGCAACGCTTCTGCAATCTGCGCATCCGCAGCAAATGAGGTAACGATAATGACGGGCATTTCTGGCAGGTCTGCGCGGATTCTTTTTAACGTTTCTATGCCGTCCCACTCAGGCATCTGCAGGTCTAGAAGTACTACGTCGGGTCGATACCTAAGGACAATATCGTAGGCAATCCGGCCGTTGGGCGCTTCTGCTTCCACCCGTATTGAAGGATCTGTCTCAAGCATTGCCCTAAGGCCCTGTCTGGCAAGCGTGTGGTCGTCTGCAATCACTATCCGCAGGTGGTCCAATCTCATGCTCTCTACGGGTGGTTGCTCTACCACGGCCTGTACAGGAGCTTGTGCGGGTTCTAGTGCTGCCTGCGCACGACAGGGAACGGATGCCCTTACTCGTGTTCCCCATCCGGGTGTGGAATCTATCTGCAGGGAACCACCTAGGAGTAGTGCACGCTCTTCCATGCCAAACAGTCCATAACCACCTTCGGCACCCGGTGTGCGCTCCTCTAGCGTATCGAAGCCAACACCGTCATCCTCCACAATAAGGATGATCTCGTCGGGTGTGTACTGTAATCCCGCACGAATCCGGTGAGCCAAAGCATGCCGTCGCGCGTTGTTCAGGGCTTCCTGAGCAATGCGAAGCAAGGCAGTTCCCAGCTCTGGTGGCACTGGTCGTTCGGTTCCCGTTATAACGAACTGGGTTGAAATGTCACCATCCGTGAAATTTCGTGTGACCTCATCTTCTATAGCCTCTGCCAGCGACAGACTGTCAAGCGGTGCCGCGGAAAGCCCCTGTATGGCTCTACGCGTCTCCTGAAGGGCCATTTTAGCTTGGTTACGTACTGCACTTAGCATTTCATCCGCAGAGGCCGTGTCATTGCTATCCAGGTAAGCCTGAGCAGTTTCAAGTTGAAGGCTGAGAGCAGATAAGGATTGCGCAACGGTATCATGAATTTCCCGTGCTAACCTGTTTCTTTCTGCCAGGGCTGCCACGCTTCGCTGTTGTTCCACCTGCCGGCTGGCGGTTACAGAGAGTGCTGCCATATCTGCAAAGCCTTGAAACATGGAGATCTCAGATGGAGTTAGGTTGCGTGTGGCCGGTGGATATACCACAAGCGCACCCAGCATTTCGCTTTCGTGCTGCAGCATTGCCATGAGCACAGACTCTATGTTCTCGTTCTTCATGAGAATCTTAAGCTCGGCAGGAAGAGTGACATCGTCCTGCACTGTTGGAATATATACTGGTAGGCTGGTTGCCTCGGCTCTTGCCCTTATAGGTGAACGTGTCGCTAAGCGTAGTACGCTCTCGGCGTAGTGTGTAGAGATATTGCGTAGTGCTGCCGGAACGGTAACGCCTCGGCGATCGTTGAGAAATAGGCCAACCCTATCGACCTTAAGGCGCTGTGAGATAAGTTCACATATGCGTCTGCCCGTTTCTGCAATAGGCTGACCTTCCAGTATAGCTGCCGCAATTTCGCGGAGGTAGCTGCGGCGCAGCCGTTCTTCATACAACTCAGCACTCTGCCGTTGCATCTGGGCAGCGAGACCGCCAGCACGCATATGGAGAAGAGCTACCCGCTGCCATTGGTCTGTAATCCGCGCCATTCCCTCCTGTGGCTCCGCCACAATGAGTGCTGGAACAGAGTTTTTGAGGGTGAGAGGTAGAACAAACATGCCCCGCGTGTTGAGGCATTCTATATAGCCCGGCAGGGTATCGTCGGTGCCAGCTAGCACGGGTTCGCGCTTCTGTACCGCATCGCTAATAGGCGGAAAATCAGGCGTATTACCTGCCCAGCCTATAGCATCGCTATCTGCCCAACCAATCTCCAGCGCACGGTAGATTCGCTTTGTCACATCGTCGTGCATCAGGACTGCCATTCTGCCAAGGCGCAAATCAGCCTGCATATCAGTTAGTGTGTGAAGCACCTCCGTCTGCACGATAGCGGGACCAACAGCAGACCCTGTGGGCTGTACCATCCAGTCATATTCCAGAACAGGTGTTGACGGTATTTTGCCTGGCGTATTATTCTGGGCCGGTTCTAACATATCAATTGACTGCCTTAAGCAGGTCGAAAACCTGTCGTGTTATTCCGTCACTACAGTGTGTTGCAGCAGTTGCACCCTCGTCAACAAGCTGTTTGCAGCCATCTCTTCCACGTGTATCCGCCAGCACTGGTATTCCCGCCCTTATAGCTGTGCGGCAGTGCTCAAGCATGCCACCTTCAGTACTAATATCTACTGCAAGTACAACCTGCGAAAGCGCCATAATCAACCTGTCGCGCCGTACATTGTTGCCACCCACACAGTGATCATTTAGCCGGAACGGGGAGATCACCAGGTCCCGCTGATGTGCGAAAACCTCGTCCCTAATGCGTGCGGCGGCGAACAGCGGCAGGCTGCAGGAAGGGCCCATTGCTTCCAGGATGCCACGATCCAGAACGTAGAGACATGGCTTGCCAAGACGTTGGGCCGCTAGCGCGAGCCGCTGATATGAGGGGCGGTCGTGGCCCGTAATGGGAATGCCACCGGCACCGATTAGGCTGTTGACAAGCTCTTCCTGTCTCTCCAGTGCGTTTTTGTTATGCCCCCTGGATACCGCCGCCGTAAAAGTAAACGAGCCGACATCCGGCGAAAGCAGCTGCAACATGCCCCGGGTGTAAAAGATTGGTGGCATGTCGTCATCAAACTCTTCAATGCGGTGAGGGTAGGTAGCACTCTGACACGTAATGAGTTCAACATCCAGATTTCTGAGC
>JAJZFK010000032.1 GCA_021805405.1 bacterium | reverse complement strand
CCCCAGTGCTGTAGATTACAATTGTTCGCACGAACGGGGTCCTGGTAAAGCAGACCTTTACTTCCAGCCTATCCTTTTCTATCCACGTTGCTGACGACCCGATATGCACCTCGCCCGTTTCCAGCAACGGTGCCTCGCCATGTATCCACCTTCCATTGGCTCCTGCGGCTACGCTAACTGGTTCCCCGGCAATTTGGAAGTCCAGGTGTACCTCGTCCCCGTCAATACGAATAGCCACGCTCTCCACGTTGTCATCGTTATCGTCAATCTTCCACAAGCCGCTAATGTCCTTTTTCGCATGGGAAGATGGTGCAACTGCCGGGGAAGTCGCGATAGCCAAGCGGTTTAACCTATGCTTCACTGCCACTGCCGCAGCGTCATCCGCCGGTAATGGCGTAACGCTTGCTGCAGGGAGCAACGTCTCCCAAATAATGTTGAGCGGTTGCTGCATATCGCCCAGGCCGGCCGTGATTGCCACTACTAACTGTTGGTTTGGTACGACAACGCAGTACTGCCCAAATGCACCATCACCACGGTAAGCATTGTGCCGGCATCGCCAGAACTGAAATCCGTAGCCCTGGTTCCAATCGGAATCAGGGTTGTCGCCATTGGAGATATGTTTGGCCGATGCGTTGGCGACCCAACCTTCTGGTAGAATTCTTACGCCGTTCCAAACACCATCCTGCAAGTAAAGTTGTCCAAATCGCGCAATGTCTTCCGTTTTAACCCAAAGCCCCCACCCACCTACATTTATGCCCGCAGGACAAACATCCCATGTAGCTCCGTGAATACCAAGCGGGTCAAACAGCTTGTCCTGGAGATACTCTAACACTGTACAGCCCACAGCTTTTTGGACCATCGCGGAAACCATATAAGAAGCACCACTGTTGTACACGAAGTAAGTGCCTGGCTCATGCTCCACAGGAAGTTCAAGAAATGCCTTTACCCAGGTATGAGCAGGCTTACCACCGCCTGCATCATCAGGTTCACCACGAAGGTGACCAGTGGTGTCTTCATGGTGGCCAGTGCCCATACAGAGAAGATGACGCAGTTTCATGTTGGAGAGGTTGACATCAGGATTCGGCGGTGCGTCTTCCGGAAACATATCCACCACGCGAGTATCAAGCGACAAGAGGCCTTGGCCAATCGCAAGCCCCGCGGCGGTTGATGTGAAGCTCTTGCTCAGTGAGTAGAGCATATGGGGCTCGTTTGCACTATACGGCGCTTTCCACGCCTCCGCAGCAACCTTACCGTGGCGCAGCACCATAAAACTGTGTATATCTACCAGTTTGTTCATTCTGTCGGCAAATTCGCTAATAGCAAATGACGGAATTCCAACCACTTCCGGGCTAGACGCGCGTAGTAACGGCACAGATGTTCGGTCCATGAACACCTCCCTTCATAGCATTCTATTCATTATATTACAACGAAGTAGTCCCTAAAGGCGCGAATCATAGAAGTCGCGCACCAACAGTGTAGCTTTCACGTTGGAGGCGACGTTAAAGTAGGAGTTGCCAATCGTGTGCACACAGCAGAATGGGTTATAGAAACGGTGGCCTGTTATTTACTTAGCGATGTGACGCTTACTTATCGCCGCGCCTGGTTCCCGTTGTGGCAGCCAGGCGCAAGTTCATCAAAACAGCCAAAACTTATACCGATCGTTATGCGCTGTTTACCTACAGTAGGAATTGACCGTCCAGGTTACGAACCAGGCCAATGACTTTTCCCATAATGCTACTGTCTTCCCGCTGTACTTCGATGGGAAGGTAGTTGACGTTCGCCGGGATAAGGCGGCAACCTGTTTTCGTATATTCTATCGTCTTCACTGTTGCTTCATCCCCAAGTAATACTGCGACTATATCCCCGTTTTCGGCGGTCTGCTGCTGGCGCACAATTACCAGGTCGCCATCCTGAATATGTTTATCGATCATCGAGTCACCCTTAACACGTAAGGCAAAGGCATTTACGCCGGGAGCTATAAGCTCTTTGGGTACAGGTATTTGCGCTTCGATATTCTGCTGTGCGGTAATAGGAATTCCAGCTGCGATAGAGCCAACTAACGGTACAAATGCCGCACGCTTTTCCGGTGCCGAGGAGCCAGTACGGCCGATAACTGTTATAGACCGCGACGTAGACAGCCGCTTGATCATCCCTTTTCGCTCTAGCGCATCAAGATGTACGGTTACCCCGCGCAAGCTGGATATCTCAAATCTGTTTCCAATTTCACGAATAGATGGAGGAAAGCCTCGTTCTTCAACGTGCTCTACAATATACTCGAGTATAGCCTCCTGCTTGGTCGTAAGGCCTCGTGTCATAATCAGCTCCCTTGTTAATTCAGAAATACTGGAACAAAAACTACTCTACTCTTTTATGTGGAATTTTGTCAAGTAAAATTGCAATGGCTCGTTATTTTTCGTAAACATAGTGGCTATATGCAATGTGCTGCCAATAGCAGTGATTTAGAACGAAGCAATTTAAGCATATATCATTTAATGAAAAACAAATTTAAAGCATTCTTCCGCGCATGTGTTGACAAATTAGAAAACAATGGTTAGAATATCAGTGAGCTTCTGTACCCAAGGAGCTAGCACCTCTAGCAGGGACTATACAGATAAGCAATTGGAACTTCTGTTTTGAAGTATTAGGAGAAAAATTATGACTGGAATTACAGATCATAAACAAAAGGGATTTACCCTAATCGAGCTACTGGTTGTAATCGCTATTATAGCAATTTTGGCCGCAATACTCTTCCCAGTGTTTGCGCAAGCACGTGAAAAGGCTCGTGCCATTGTATGCGTCTCGAATCTTAAGCAGATCGGCACCGGCTTGATGATGTACGAGCAGGATTATGATGAGATGTTTTGCCCACCACTGGTCAATCAGCCACCAAACGGCGGAAACTGGCCAGATAACATAAATTCGCCTATGACTTGGGACAGGCTTGTACAACCATACCTCAAGGATGTGCAGGTGCTTGCGTGCCCCAGCGATATCTATTCTCCCACGGTGAAAACATACCTGGGAATGGTAAAGCGCTCATACACAATGCCGGGCAACCTTGGATGGTGCTGGTTCTGCGGAAACAGCGGCACTTCACAGCCTTGCGATAACAATGGCTCTTATGGTTGTGAATTCTCGGTTTCAGATGCAGCGGCAGCTTTCCCAACACTTACAGTTCAGCTGTATGAGCGGGACAACTGCAACTCAGCAACGGGGCAATGGAACTGGTGTGTGGTAGGAGACGGCGATAACGAGGTAGCATTTCGACATACCAACACATCGAACCTGCTTTATGCGGACGGCCACGTTCATAACATCCACCTCATTCAGAACGGAAACTGGTCGAGTAGCGGTGTATACACCAAGTTACCTGGATATCGGTGCTGGCCACCAAACACCTCCACCAGTGCGAGCCGATGGTCTGGCAACTGGTATGACGTTCTACCTTTCCATGATGGTCTCGACAAAACCTGCGGTGGTACCCAAGGCTAGTTTAGGAGCTTACGTATGAAAAAAGATCTTCATCCTGGTGTCATACTGGTGGTCGCCGTCGTTGCAGTGGTAGGCTTGGGCCTTTGGCTGTTTAAGGCCGCACAACCAGCGCCTTACCAGGCGTCACCGGGAGTAGGAGGCACACCTGCAGCTACTGCGCCAAACCAGATTAAGGGATACGGTCATACAGCCTTGGGGCAGACAGATGCTGGCGAGGTGCCTCCTAAAGGCATCCCGGGTGCTCCTGGAGGTAGGTAGGTTTCCTTGCGCGTTCCAGGATCAAGCGCATGCAAGACTGGAATGCGACATATTTGAAGTTGAGTAGATGGCTGCAAAAGGAGGGGGACATACCTGTCTCCCTCCTTTTTACATGGCGAGTCATTCAGGGTAATTAGTTCACATTGCACCTGCACGGCCAGGATAGGTACTCATATATCGGGGATTGTATTTTGCAGGAACGGACTTCGTTGCGAGTTCATACACCTTGTTGGACGGTGAATTGGCCGCAATTTCTGCTCACCCGTTCTCACAACCGTGGTTGTAACCAATTGTTGCCTCATCAGAAACACCC
>JAJZFK010000217.1 GCA_021805405.1 bacterium | reverse complement strand
CCCATTTGCTGAACTTGGGATGGGGGCGGCACAACGAGATCATGAAACCTTACATCGAGCAGGCGTGCCGTCTGCTGGGCTCGTTCAAGGAACCTGCCAGCATCGAGCCAGTCGCGCGTTTCTCCCATCAGCATAGTGCGGTTGAGAATTCCCTGAAAAAGGTGTGACGCGTCCTTTACCTGGCGAAAGAATACGTGGGGCAGCGCCATCACTTTATCGACATCCCATTCTCGCATCTGAAGATAGGACACGTTAAGGCTTTCCCACATCTCGGAAGCAAGGTGTTCCCGTATGGCGCGCGCATTTTCCCTGGCCTGGTACCAGCAGCACAGGATCGAGTTGCGGTGCTCCTCGTCAAAAGCGAAGAAATAGAGTGCGTCGCGGTCATTCCATGCCTGGTACTTTTCGGCAAACTGGTCTGCAGTGCCAGATATCTCAAGCAGCGGCTGCCAGTTATGTTGTCCATCCGGAAGCGCCTTGTGATTTTCCAGCGCGGAGTGGAAGTGCACGTCTGCCATGCGCGCTGTGGCTTCGGCTCGTTCTACGTACCGGCCGACCCAGAAGCAGGCATCTGCGTCACGGCTCAGCATTAGAGTACCTCCTGCGAATCTGTGTGGCTGTGCGCAAGAACCCAAGTATCCTTGCTGCCACCCCCTTGCGAGCTGTTTACAACGTATGAGCCTTTGGTGAGCGCTACCCGGGTAAGTCCACCGGGGATAATCGTTGTGCCTTGTGGCCCACAGAGAATATAGGGTCGCAGATCTACATGCCGTCCTTCAAAATGATCGGATGTGAACGAAGGAGACCGTGAGAACTGTACCAATGGTTGTGCTACGTAGCTGCGGGGACATGACTTGATCTTGCTGCCATACTCTTCGCGCTCGGCTTGTGTAGCCTGCGGACCCATCAGCATTCCATAGCCGCCAGACTCGTTGGCAGATTTCACCACGAGCTTATGCAGGTTCGCTAAAATATGGTCAAGGTGCTTCTCATCCGCTGCCACATACGTTTCAACGTTAGGAATGAGCGGCTCCTGATCGAGGTAATACTTTATGATTCGTGGCACGTAGGCATATATCACTTTGTCATCTGCAACACCTGTACCCACAGCATTGCAGAGTGCCACGTTACCGGCTCTATACGCGTTAATTAGCCCAGGGGTGCCGAGCATTGAGTCCGTCCGGAACTGCATGGGGTCCAGAAAGTCGTCATCCACCCTACGGTAAATAACATCCACACGTTTTGCCCCTCGGGTGGTTTTCATGTAGACAATACTGTCATCCACAAACAGATCTCGTCCTTCTACCAGTTCAATACCGAGCTGCTGCGCAAGGAATGCGTGTTCAAAATAGGCGCTGTTGAAGACACCAGGTGTTAGTAGCACTACCGTGGGATCGGCTGCCCGTGATTCTGGTGCAATTGCCCGCAGGTTTTCAAGTAGCTGCGTGGTGTAGTGATCTACTGGTCGCACCGAGAGGTCGGTAAACATGAGGGGAAGTACGCGGGTAAGGATATTGCGGTTTTCAAGGACATAGGAGACACCAGAAGGCGTGCGAAGGTTGTCCTCCAGAACGCAGTAGACGCCCTTTTCGTTGCGAATGAGGTCGGTTCCACAGATGTGAACGTAAAGACCACCCGGCGGATCGGCACCTATTAGTTCGCGTCTGTAGTGGGCTGCGCCCTGTATAAGATCATAGGGCACGACTTTATCGGCAAGGATTTTCTGTTCATGGTAGATGTCGTGCAGGAAGAGGTTCAGCGCAGTAATGCGTTGAGTAAGACCTGCCTCTAGCAGCGACCACTCATTTGCCGGAATAATGCGCGGAACGAGGTCAAATGGCCACGGCTTCTCTGCACCGCGGCTATCACCATAGACGGCAAAAGTGATGCCCTGATTGACCAGGGTACTGTCGGCAAGCCGACAGCGGCTTCTATATTCTTCTAGTGTCAGGCTGTTAAGTCGATTGTACAGCTTACGGTAGTGAGGTCGTGGGGTACCGTCTGGCTGAAACATCTCATCGTAAAAGCCGTCCGTTTGGTAACCTTGAAAGAGGGACATGGAACGAACGCACCTCCTGCGGGGATGAAGCATTTGGATGCTCATATCGGACCAGAGTGGCTTCGTTGCCAGCGGCTTCACGGTGGGAACCGTGAACAATAATATACGTTATTATAGAATGCACCGCGCATTATGTCAAGATTAACGTCTGAATGGATGTAGGCACTTTTTATTACGTGACCACGTTGCCTTCGCATTTCAACAACCAACAATCACTCCGACCTCACGCCATAGGGATTTTGGGCATGATTTACAACGAATGTGAGCAATTACCAGAATCGGTTGAAACTACCACTTAAACTAGAAAAGCACGAGGCATTTGGTACAATCTTTGGGTAAGTAACTGAAAATAACAATTATTTGATTTTTTTATTACACGACGTATTGACGTTTTTGGCGAAATACTGTACAATCCTTAAAACGTTTGAAATCTATGGTGAGGGTATATAACCTTGCGAAACCACATCACTATAAAAGACATCGCGCGCAGCCTTGACCTGTCATATTCTACGGTCTCGTTGGCACTTAACGATGCTCCTGTAGTCAATCCACGAACCCGCCAGCGGGTACAGGAATACGCAAGGTCGGTTAATTACCGTCCCAATGCTTCGGCTCGCGCAATAAGTACGGGACGAACATACCTTGTTGGTGCCGTACTTGGTCGATTTACAAACTCGTTCTTTGAGGAGATTGCTCAAGGTATAGAGAATGTAGCAAGCCAGCGAGGATTTGATGTCATTCTGAATACCAGTGGTTTTGGCGGATCCAGCGAAGAAGCCCACCTTTCCAGATTGGTCGACCGAAGAATTGAAGGCGTGATATGTACACGCTATTCCATCTCTCAGCAGGGAATCGATCGGCTTGAGAAAATGGAAATTCCTATTCTACTGCTTCGGGCGGATGCATGTGGGCCGCAAACTTACGTCGCGGTTGATAACAGGCTAGGTGGAAGGCTTGCCATCGAGCACTTGGCTGCACTGGGTCATCGGCACGTTTTATACGTTGGCTACGACTTTGTATTTAGCCAGCTTCGAGAGGAGGGTGCACGCGAGGCAGCCCGAGATTTTGGTGTGAAGGTAGAGCCGATTAACGTTCCCGCGGCGATCGATCGCGGTGCCGCTTTTGCAGCGGTGAGCCGAAGGGCTAAAGCACTTCGGGATTTCACCGCGGTATTCTGCGCGGATGACGTACTCGCGGTGGGTGCTATTCAGGCCCTGCAAGAGATTGGGCTTAGTGTTCCGCATGACGTTTCAGTTGTTGGATTTGACGATCTACGGTGGGCATCGCTTATCAGTCCGCCCCTCACTACCGTACATCAGCCCCAGATATCCCAGGGTGAAACCGCAATGGAGCTGCTAATCGCCATGGTTGAGGGCCAGCAGGTTGCAAGCACGGTGCTGGCACCTAGACTGGTCGTGAGAGGCTCGACGGCACCCGTGGTAAAGCGGGCGGCGGGAGCAAAAGCAGGTTAAATCGCGTTCACCGTAATTGGGAACGCGCTCTGTTCATCATCTAAAGGGGAGGTTCAGTAATGGCAACTCGCAATGAGAGAAGTGGTTTCACTCTTATAGAATTGTTGGTAGTAATCGCAATTATCGCAATTCTTGCAGCGATTCTATTTCCTGTATTTGCCCAGGCAAGAGAGCGCGCCCGCGCAATTGCCTGCATCTCCAACTTGCAGCAAATTGGTACGGCAACTATGATGTACGCCCAGGATTATGATGAAACTCTGTTGTATGCCCCGTATCCTGGGTGTTACAACAATAATCCAAATACTCCAGCGCTTTACTACCCAGATATGCTCTACCCGTACGTAAAAAGTGCGGCACTGTTCAAAGATCCAGACTACGATGGCTATCCATTCTGGATGTACACCTGTTTTGTCGGTTCACCAACCGAACCTGCCCAGTTCCAAAAATCGCCTAATGTGAACAGCCTCGGCGATTACCACTTAGGGTATGGAATCAACGAGTTGCTGTTATCCGGCGCATTAACGGGAGCACCTGTTACGCTCGCGGGA